>JAGVPF010000020.1 GCA_020052325.1 archaeon | reverse complement strand
TGAATGACCGGACCGTCGCGCCGTCATTGATAATCACGGAGGCCTCGCGGTTCATGTAGAGTGCGGAATTGCTCAGGTTGTGGGAACCCACCAATACCGATTTTCCATCGACAATTATGAATTTCGCGTGCGTGAGCTTGTAGGCGCCTGAAGCATAGCGGATATCGAACCCTTTTGCGGCGAGCTCGCGGAATATCGCGTCGTTGTCGTTGCTAATGACGTTGCGCTCGATTATGATTCGGACCCGCACCCCGCGTGATTTCGCCCGCTCGAGCGCCTCCACCACATCGCGCGAGCTGAACACGTAGATTTCGATGTCGATGCTGGCCCTTGCGCCGTCAATCAGGGCTGGAATCCTCGCACCATTCTCCGGCGAGAACACGGTCTCGATTTCCGGGCTGAAGAATACGGGCTGGAGTATGAATAAGAGCAGGGCGCCGGCTGCCATGCCCGCTCCGAATGCAATTCCACGGTTCATGGGCGGAGCGCTGCGGACGGGCTATAAAAATTTTGCCCTTGCGGCGCTGTGGATAGCAAGAAAGAAAGGGATTGGAAACCAGCGCCCCGGACATGCAAGCGTTAAATATATAGTTCAGTAATGGATTTCATGCTCAACCGGCGCATGGTCTTCCTGGCTTTGTCATTCTCCCTGCTGCTGCCCGCATCCGGCTGCATCCGCCCCCAAGAAAGCGCTGAACCGTCCGACCAGCGCGCCATCTGCGATTATGAATGCCAAATGGGCGGGCTCCATTCAATCGCAAGCATGGAAAACGGCTCCTGCATGTGCCGGTGCGAGAGAGGATACCGGCAGTACAATGGAACCTGTTTTAGCGAAGTAGAGTACGATTATATCCGCGAAGCCGCCTGCAACTCCGAATGCAGTGCAAGCTACCCCAATTCATATGGCGCCATCCAGAACGATACATGCGCCTGCAGCTGCGGAAAGGGATATGTTTCGTATAACCAGTCATGCATCACGCCGGGGGATTTCGAAAAGTTCGCCCCCTCCCTTTGCTCGGAAGGGTACCCGGTCCTTAAGATATACGATTGGTCTTACGGGGGAAAGGGATACTATTTTTACCTCTGCTACAGGAACGAGACCGGAAGCGGCGCCATCGAGGACAGGAGCGGCCGGCACGACCTGTGGAATTTCGTCGACGACCCATACAGCAATGACACGGTCTCGCTGGTGACGGGGTTGCTCGCGAATATTTCGGAACGGGAGGGATTCGAAGGATACGAACAGGCGGAATTCTCGATTGCGTTCGTCCAAAACCTCCCTTATACATACGACAATGTGACAACGCCCTACGACGATTATCCGCGTTATCCGTCTGAAACCATCTATGCCGACGGGGGCGACTGCGAGGACACGTCCATCCTGATGGCGGCAATCCTCGAAAGGATGGGATATGACGTCGTTCTCCTGCGGCTTCCGGGCCATGTGGCTGCGGGCGTATCCTGCAACCCGTCGGACTTCAGCCCCCCTGCCGCAGCCTACCTGTACGATGGCCGGGAATACTGCTATCTCGAGACGACCGGGGAGGGATATGGCATAGGCCAGCTGCCCGAGGATTTTGGTCCCATGACGAACGTGACTGTCGTGCCCCCACCTGAAGCGCAGCCGGACATATACCTCGGGTGGGGACGGAACAGCACCTTCAATTATACCTACGCGTACGGCCCGCACGACATGTTCGTGAATGTGACTGGGATACGCATCGACAACTTCGGGCCCCTGACGGCGAAAAACGTGCGGATAGACGCGTCGCTCGAATCCACAGGGGATGGGGGAATCCTGGACCGGCTCACGCTCGATGCGGGGGATATCCGGACCAGGTGGTACTATGAAGGCAACTTCACGAACCTCCGCGCGCCAACCGGCGAGCCCTTCCGCATAAGCGTTGTCGTTTACGGAGACAACTTCGAGCCGCTCGAGTCGAAGAGCGGCATGTTCACGTGGCGTTGATGTAGTCAGAACTCAAGATCCGTCGAACGGTGCGCCGTTCGCCATCTCCCGAGTTCTTCCTCACTTCGTTCGTCAGAACTCAAGATCGCGGTCATCGCCCTTGCGGGCTCTCAGGTATTGCATTCTCATCATTGGATTAGTCAATACCTGAAAAGGCTTTTGTAGGTATCCATCCGATTCACCATGCTTCGACAGAGTGCCGGAGTCAAATCGGACAGGAAGTTTTATGAAAATTTACCCGGTGTCGTGGCGGAGGAAATTTTCGGTCAGAGTGATATTCTACTTCATAGGACTTGCGCCCTCAGCCTGTTAAACTCTCATCATCCCGGACGTTTCCTTTGATACGCTCAGGTTAAAAGTATGACGAAAAATCGCCGTAAGGGGCTGAAAAAGGATAGAAAAAGGACGGAAGAAAATAATGAATGAAAAAAGATGGATAAGAAGAAAAGAAAATTTTACAGGTTGACCTTCAGGCCCAGCTCCTTCTTGAGCTCGCGGTAGCGGTTTCGAATTGTGACTTCCGTCACGCCGGCCACGTCCGCGACCTCCTTCTGGGTCTTCTTCTCGCCGTGCATCGCGCTTGCGATATAGAGAGCCGCTGCGGCGACGCCGGTCGGACCGCGCCCGGATATCAGGCCCTTGCGGAGCGCCTTCTTGATTAGCTTCACGGCCTCCTCCTGCACTTCGCCCCCGAGTTTCAGTGCGGTTGCGAATTTCGGCACGTACTGGGCCGGGTCTGTGAGCGGGACGTCCACATGAAGCTCCGCCTTGATGAAGCGGTATGCGCGTCCGATTTCCTTCTTCTCGATGCCGGAAGCGCGGGAAATCTCGTCAAGGGTCCTGGGGATGCCCTGGAGCCTGCAAATCGCGTAGATGACCGCGGCGACCACGCTCTCGATCAGCCTTCCGCGGATGAGCTCTTCCTTGACCGCCCTGCGGTAGAGGAGCGCTGCGCTTTCCTTGATGTTCTCGGGAAGCCCTAAGGATGATGCGACGCGGTCCAGCTCGGCAAGCGCGATGACGAGGTTCCTTTCCATCGACGTTGCGATGGACACCCTCTTGTGCCATTTCCTCATGCGGTAGAGCTGGGCCTGCTTCTTCGGGCTTATCTTGCCCCCGCGGATATCCCGGTTATACTGGTCTATCTCGGTGACAAGGCCCTTGTTCGGCCTCATGTATTTTATGGGCGCTCCGCCGCGGGCCTTCTTCTCCTTCTGCTCTGCGTCGAACGCACGCCACTCGGGACCCATGTCGTGAATGTTCTCGGCGATTATCAGGCCGCAGCTGGAGCAGAGAAGCTCCCCGCGCTCGTAATCGCGAACAACGCGCTTGCTCTTGCATTCGGGACATTTAGTCGCTGTTGAACCCATAGAAAAGCCTCCAAAATCACACATAGGTTTTTAAGAATTTGCAGAATTTTATTGAAAGTAGGTATTTATATATTTTTCGGTTAGCCCCACGGATGACGCGTCCGCCCCGGCAAGGGATTAAAACATTGGGGGTGTCAAGGATTAGGGTGATGTATCAATGGTCGGACTTGTGCCGCCTGAGGAGGAGAAGAGGATATTCGATAGGCTAATCGAGTATTACAGCCAGCTATACCCCGGAGTCCGGTTCTCGAAAGCTGAGAAAACCCTGACGCACAAGGATATCGGGGGCATCTTGTACACTTATTGCGGGGAGGAGACCGAAGCGACGGCCGCCGAGAAGATGCGCCTCATCAATTCGGCCATAGGCGAGGGCTATTCGACGCCGATAATCGTCCTCCGGAAAAAGAGCGGGCTAATCCTGCTTGACGGCCACAGGAGGGCGAGGGTGGCGTTTTCGCAGGGCATGGGATGGCCTGCGCTGGTCATCAGCCCGGGAAAAGAGGTAAAATTCGGCATCGAGGACATGGTGCTCGGCCGGATTAAGGACCTATACGGAAAATGAGCGGCATGTAGCCAAGGGGCGTTATTCCGTCTTTTCAGGGAGCAGCCCCATTTTCTTGACCCAGATGTAGGATCCGGCGGTAGCGAGAATGGTTGAAGCTACGAGGAGAGCGATGTACCATGGCTGGTCGGCGGGCGTCAAGGCGAATGCCGTGCTGCCAAGGGCGGTCGCAATCGTGTTCGGAACGAGGAACGCGGTGCCCAGGACAGTCAGGTAGGCCACAAGGAGCGCGAGCTTGTTGTTCAGTATCTGGAGCTGGTTGTTGTAGATGCTCTGCATCACTTCCAGCCCGCTGGCAAGGACTTCGCTCATGTGCTCTGCAAGGCCTATCTGGTTGTTGACTTCCACGACGAGGCCGGCCAGGCGCTGGAGTATTTTCGGGTCGTCTGTAAGGATTTCAGGGTCCCCGTAACGAAGCGTGTTCAGCACATCGACTGTCTCCCAGAGCGCGTTGAGGTAGGTTATCAGCGCATGCTTCATCATGTGGATGTCCTTTCCTATCTCGTCCCGGGGCGTCTTCACATCCGAGAGCTTCGCGCTGAGCTGGTCGGCGTTCTCCTCGATTTCCCGCAGGTGGTCGAAGTTCCTCGCATTGTTTTCATCGATGATGCGGATCAGGACATGGGTAATCTTGTCATTTCTGGGAAGGTTGGGCTTGATTTTCCGCATGAAAATCTTGGCGTAGCGCCTCAGCCTGAAGAAGCGCTTGATTTCGGTCGTGTGGATTGTAGCCACGAGGCCGTCGCGGATCAGAAGGAGGAGGTACTCGACCTTGACATCGAAGCCCTGGACGATGATGGCCGGAATCAGCAGGCCCAGCTCCGTATCAAGGTCTTCGTAGCCGGAATGCTTGTTCTTGAGCAGCGTGGACACCAGGCTCTCGCTAAAACCAAGGGCTGAAGCGGTTTTTAGCGCTTCGCCCTCGAAGTCGTCAACGATGTAGTCCACCCATGCGACCGAGCAGGCTTCCGCTCTTTTCAAAAAGTCCCGGACGTCGCGGGATTCCATCTCTTCCGTGCTGCCATCCTTGAATTGGGCGACACAGAACCCCTTCTCTTCCAGGGATAGGATGATTTTCGCATCCCCATGCTTGGTCCGGATTTTGGAGAGGATTTCCTTGTCGATTGGCATGCACGGCCACCCCGTGTCATTATATGGATGCTGTTACTGCGAATTCCGAGATTTAAATATCTGCCGGTCATCTGCCAGCCGCTTGCCGGCCATATGCATGCCGCAGGCCGTGCCTGCGTGCGCCTTATTTGCCCTTCCCTTCCGGAGTGCCGTGCGACGCGTGCGGAGCGGCCCCTTTCCCGGGTTTGCCTATTGGAAACCTCATCTCGTTATCATCAAGGGCCGCTATCCCCGGAAGAGTCTGGCCGCAGAGGTACTCTATTAGCGCCTTGCCTGAGAGGCTCACATAGCCAAAATGCGACTTGTCGAGCCCGAACCGCTCAATCGCCGAAATGGTGTGCCCGCCCCCAATCAGGGAGAACGCGTCCGAATTCGCGACGGTCTCGAGGAGCGCGCGGGTGCCGTGCGAGAAATCGTCCAGCTCATAGACGCCAGCCGGGCCGTTCATGACAATGCAGTGCGAGTTGTTGATGACTTCCTTGTAGCGGCCAATCGTCTTCTGGCCGAT
>JAGVPF010000038.1 GCA_020052325.1 archaeon | reverse complement strand
CCTCTTTGACAAGCGTCACCGTACCCTCATCATCGCATGAAAACCTGACGGTGCCCTTTTCGAAATCGACCGAGACATCACGCACGCCCCGGATTTCCGATACTACGTCCGAAAGAAGGATTCCACATGATTTGCAGTGCATCCCCTTTACCTTTAGCGTCTTTTCCATACTATCCGCCTCCTTCCTTCCTCTTACTAGCACGGCATACCGCGTTCCCGACATCGAGGCTCCGCCCAAGCGAAACTGTGAGCATGAGCATGCTGAATGCGCCAACAAGGATGCCGAGCCCCGCCATCAATGCGCTAAGTCCGCCCAAGCCAAGGGAAAACAGCAGGAATGGCTGGCAAAGCGGGCAGCTGCTGGCCATGAGCGCGGCAAACGCGCCCATCGCGGTCATCCCCGTGCTTCCGGCCGCATTCCTCCTCTCATCGAAATTGTGCAGGAGCACCCCGGCATTCAGCCCGAACAGCAGGGCAATGGCGCTCACCATCCCGATGCGGACGGGGTCGGCAAGCGGGCTGATTCCCCAGAATCCCACAACCACAATCCCAGACGTGAAACTGAGCAGGATGCCAAAGAGGGCTGAAGATAGGGCAAATACCGCCAGATATTTCGGGCCGGATAAAACCCCGGCCAGCTTGGATAATGCCTTCAAACGACCACCAGCCTTCCTGGTCTGAACATCTTCATTCCGCAATTATATTCATATGTCCCTGCTTGGGCAGGGGTGAAATCCACAACCTGCTCCTCGCCATTCCTCGAAACAGCCTGCACCCCCAACCCGTATATGTAGAACGCCCTACCGCACCCGGCGCCGGATTCGGCGCTGAAATGCAGCCGGACCGGAACGCCCTTCCTGACCGTCACCTCGTTCTTGTCATATCCATAGCTCGAAAGCGCGCGGATGTGTATATCCTGCACGGTTGCATCATCATTGCCGCCTTCATCCGTCTGGACGGCACCGCTGCCGTTCGGTGTGGCGGGGGCTCCGGCACCGGCGTCCGCATTTTCCGCTCCTGTCCCTGCCGTTCCATGCGACGCGGCTTCACCCGACCCCATCGCGTAGAGGAAATATCCCCCGGCAAGGAACACAATCGCAAGCCCCGCAACCAAGAGGAGCGTCGTCTTTTTTATCGCAATATCATTTGCCATTTCTTCACCTTCCTGGTGCCTGTCCTGATGTTTCATTCCGCTGAAACAATATATATTTAATTATGAAACAAACAAATTGCACGTCATGGATACGCGGCAGACAATAGTGCTTGGAATCGTTGTCATATCTATTTTCATCTTCCTCATCACAGTCCTGGTTTTCGTGTATGCCATATCCTCCGAGGGGATGAACGTCCCGGATTTCCTCCGGCCTTTCATGGATTACCATATCCATTTCATGGTAATGATGGGGCTATTCGGCGTCCTCTCCGGCCTTATCGTCTACAGCCTCCTGAACGCGACCATAGAGAAGCAGAAGCAGGTCGTCAAGACGAACATGGGCATTATCATGAAATTCCTTACCGATGAGGACCGCGAGGTCGTGCTGCTTCTGCTCGAGAAGGAGGGGATGACCACCCAGAGCGAAATCGCCCGCCTGCCAGGCATGTCGAGGCTCAAGGCGCACCGCGTCGTGAAGAAGCTTGAAGACCGCGGCATCGTCCATGTGGAGAAATATGGGAAAATCAACATGATACGGATGGTTGGGGAACTCAGGAATTAGCTAATGCCGTGACTGCGACCGCATCCGAATCAGCCGCCGAACAGGTTCTTTTTCAGCACGCCCATCACGCTTTCAGGGCTAGGCCCGAGCTTGATAAGCGTCGTCTGGCCCCGTATCCCCTTTCCGCTTGGCGTTGTGACTATCATGCCGAGCGTTTCCAAATCATTGAGGTATTCCTTGTACCATCTGGAGCTGCGCGGCCGCTTCTTCGCGCCCTTGCAGGCGCGTTCGTACTGCTCGTAAACCTCGCCGGAGAACAGGAATCCGCTGTCCACCCCTTCGAGCCTGGAATACCTGCTGCCCGAGCTGGTGAGCGTGGCTATAGCGTGCAGGACGAGCTGGTGCATTTCCGGAAGCGTGTTTATCGTCTCCACCGTCAGGTCTATCTCCACGCTCTTCCTGGCCGATTCCACATCGTCATCGGTGACCTTCTCGCGTCCCGACTGCTGTGCCATCTCCCCGGCCTTGTTCAGGAGCTTCAATGCGTAGCGCGCATCCCCGCTCTCCTGCGAGGTTATCGCGGCGGCCAGGTTCACAGCGCCCGACTCGACGACGCCGTCGGCGAACCCCTCCTTCACCCGCTGGTCGAGTATCTTCTGGAGCTGCTCTGCCGTATACGGCTGGAATATCATCTCGGTCTCATACAGGCTGCTCTTGCTCCGTGCGTCAAGCGAATCCTTGAACGAGAGCTTGTTTGAAATCCCCACGATTGTGACGCCCCCCTTCTTTATCTCGTCGTTCGAGCGAGTCAGCGTATACACGAGCTCGTCAAGGTCCTTCACCATGTCAATCTCATCGAGGATGATGACCAGCTGCTCGCCGTTTGATGCGATTTCCACAAGCTTCTCATAAAGGAACGGGAGCCCGAACCCCGCCTTCTCCAGCTCCGGCAGGTATCCCTTGAGAATCCTCTGCAGTATCCTGTAGCGGGAATTGTATATCCTGCAGTTCACATAATGCATGCTCGCCTTCCCGGAAGCGGCGGCCAGGGTGAACTCGTCCATGATTTTTTTGGTCGTGCACGTCTTGCCGGTTCCGGTCTTCCCGTATATTATCAGGTTGCGGGGTTTCTGCCCTTTCAATGCCGGCGTCAGGACAGTCCGTATCTCATGCATCTGGTGCTGCCGGTACGGCAAATCCTTCGGCACATAATGCGGGGAGAGGACCGAGAGGTCTTTGAAGATGGATTTCTCTGAAAGAATCTTATCAAAAGAAGCCATGCCAACGCTTACACAGGAAACATTTTTATACCGAACTTCCACTAATCGGCCGCTGCTTACTTCCACTAATCGGTTTCGCTCAGGTTTTAATATTTTTTCCTCCAGATTAGTCCCATCGACTTATCATGGAGGCGAATTGAATGATTGTTGGTGAAAGGATACTCGAAGTCAGCGGGAACAAAGTGCCTAAGACGAACATAAAGGGCCTTAACATAAACATCTCGCTTGAGGACGTTAAGCTTGCAGAGGAGATTGTCGAGATTACCTATGTCTACACTGCCAATTACCAGGAGGACGTGGGCCAGATAAAAATCCGCGGCATCATCCTCGCGAAGGAGGAGCCGAAGCTCTCGAAGGAAATCGCGGAGACCTGGAAGAAGAACAAGAAGGTGCCTGATGAGTACGCGACGGTCGTCCTGAGCGCGGTCAACTACAGCGGCAGCGCGAACGGCACACTGATTGCGCGCGTGCTCGGCCTCACAGCCCCGCTCATCCCGCCCAAAATCCAGCTCTCGAAGGCAACGGACGGCGGCGCGGCAAAGGCCCCCGCGGCGAAGAAATAATTTTTTTTCAGTAATTTCTAATTTTTATTATCTCTTTTAACCTTTTCTATACACATCTTCTTCGATGGATGTGCTACCGCTCTATCTTTCACTCGGCTTATCTCCTGCTTCAAGGAAGATCAGGTTGTACCATAGGATGGAAAACCAGGCTGCTGCCAATGCCATGAAAGGTCTGAGCACGCGAATCCCGTTCCTGAAAAATGCACTATGCGGGCAGGAGACGCTAAGCGGCGAGTCCGTCCGCTCCGAGCCTCGCTCGCTCGAGAAAATCGTGCCGGAAGGCCATCTTTTTGGGTTAAAGGCCGATAAATGCCTGGCATTATTCCGCCTCAAGCCATTCTGGGATGACCTGGCAAGGTTCAATTCCTTCAATGCAAGGCTGGGCCTGCAGGCTGTTGCCGTTGAAAAACCAAGCAACAATCACATTCATTTTCGGGTGAGCGCCTGCGATATTTCATACCTTGGCGACCTCCGAATCGCGCGCGTTCTCGGCGATGAATCCGGCCTCCATCTTGCCGGGGGCGGCGCATACAACTCCGTTCTTTATGGGGTTTTCCTCAGAAAAAACCAGGAATTCTATCCACACCAGTTTGTCATGGTCCATGAACTCGAGCATGCGCAACACCATTCTCTATGGAACCTGGCCGGGTTCCCTTTTCTTGCGTTCGATACGGAATGCGCGGAATATCTCGCGATGCTTAGGACGCTTATTGACCTTGGTGAAGCACCGCAACTGACCGTTTGGCGCAACGAGTTCATCTCGCTCCTTCCCGCCAATACAAAGAATGCCGGAAACGGGGATAGCATCCCCCATGATGAGGCTGCAATATTCTTCGTTAAGCGCCTTACGGGGCGGTATCGCATGAGTCGGCAGGATGTCGCGATGGGCATCGCATGGACATTCCGCGAGGAACTTCAAGCCAGGTATGGCCAGACGCTAGATTCCACCTGCGCAGAGCAGTTCATCAGGATGCGGAATGCTGCCATCGGTGAATACAACGAGGCCTACCGGAAGCTTTTCGGGATGCAGTTAGATGATTTGCGCGACGTGGTCTCCCGCCTCAGTCTTTAGCATCGCTGATTATGGCGCTTCCTTTCAGCATGAAGAACAGCGCCTGGTATTGCGGAAGCTCCAACTCATCGTCTTTCTTGAACGGCCCCACCGCCTCGTCCATCTCTATCGCCGGGACATCCTCGATAAACCGCACCTTTATCGGAGCCCCGCCCGGAATCCGGGCGTCAATCCAGGGGTTGAACTTAGCGATATCATCGATAATCCTTGCTATTAGGCCCGTGTCGCCGTGGATGGAATTCGGCACCCGTATCAGCTTGCTCAAATCCTGCGTCACGCCGACATCCGTATCGACCGAGTTGACTGGTAGGTTCGCGGCGACTGGCTTTAGCCGTTCGACGATGTCGTTCGACTTGAGCGATGTCCTGCTCCAGTTGCCCTCGTTGATGCCGCTGATGAAGAAGTTCCTCTCCTTCTCCTTCGAAAACAGCCTGGAGAGCGTGCCCGGGCTCTCCTCAAGGAGCCTAATCGTGCCCCTTGCGAGCCTCCCGCGGTATCCGCCCTCGCTGGGCTTTGGCCCAATCAGCTTTGCCGGCCTGCCTTCAAGCGAAAAGAACTCTGTGTAGTTGAGGCCCTGGCCCATGATGTAATCCACCAGTTCGCGGCGTTCATCCCCGCCAAGGGCGAGGTATGCCGGGTCCCTGACATGCACATGGTAGCCCCGGTTGCCGGAGAATGCCACTACGACGTGCTCCTTCTTCACCCCGAAGTCCCCAAGGATGAACTCGTTCACTAGGCGGATGACATCCTCCCTGACACGGCCAAGATGTGCGTATGCGCCGTATTTCCCCTCCGCATGGATGTCCAGGTCGAAGACCAGGTCCGCTCCCCTCCATCCTTTCTTCTGCATCGGGCTTGCGCCCGGGAAATCGTAGTATGATGTCGAGTGCGAGACGAACATCGGCGTATTGTTGCAGAGGTAGTTCCGGAATTCCTGAGCGTTTCCGAAGTTGAGGTGCCTTGCGTCAATCTTCTTCTGGTTGCCTATCCCGAACTCCCTCTGCTCGATTTTCGGAATCCTGAACTCCGCCTTGCCGTAGTAGGATGCGAACACCTTCCTAGCGAAATCAACCTCGTTTGCGCCCATCAGGCCGTCCCCTCCCTGATTGCCTTTTTCCGGTAATCGTCGAGCGAATGCCAGTTCAGCGGGCTCCCGATTTTGCAGACCGCGCAGCAGAGCCCGTATGTCATGACCGTCGCGCACGAGGCGACGTTGTACTCTTTCCTCCGGATATGCCCCACCTGGTACCTTGTCACCTTCTCGCTGAAATCCGGGAGCATCGAAAACAGGCCCGTTATCTCATCATCGTTCATCCCTGCGGCGATGAGGTATGATGAAAGGAATACCCTGGCCTGGTGCGGGAGGTTCTGGTGCTTCTTCATCTCCTCAAGGAGCCTCATGACGCAGGGCGGATGGTCGCCTTCCTTGACGTTCGCGATTATCCGGCTTTCGGTTTTCGGAAGCTCCTCCACGAGTTTTTTTCCGGCGGACTTTATGATGTCCGGGGGGTCTTTCACAAGCGGGATGATTTCGATGTGCTTCCTCACCGCTTCTTCGACAAGGCGCTTCTTCTCGTCGTATGTTATCTCGACCCTCCCGCAAATCAGGCGCCTGTTGATGAGGCGGTAGTGCGGGTTGCGGGTGCTGAATTTGAGATAAGTCGGGAGGTCAATGTCCATCTTGCCGCCAGCCGAGCCCGAAACAATCCCGAACTCCGCGGCCACCGCATCAACGGTCTTCACATCCTCCTTGTCGAGATGGTCGTGGACCTTCTTCGATTCGTTCACTGCAAAGGAATTCGTGAGGAAATTGTTCCGCAAGTGGCCAAGAATCATCCTCGCCGCGGCGTATGAGGCGATCTCCTCCTTGCGGTCCGAATCGTGGAGGAGCATCTTGACGGATTTGTCGCCCTTGAGCGCCTTCTTAAGCCGCTCGATTGCCATGTCCACAATCCGCTCGTTGAGCTCGGTTCCCGAAAGGGCGGCTTTGGCGCTGGCGCTAAACGGGTATTTGACAGCAAAGCCCAGCCCCTCCTCCATGGACAGGATATGCTTGGGAAACCGCTAAAATACTTGGGCTTGAGGGGTGAGGCGCCAAAAAAGCGGGCGCAGAGCCTTTAGCGCGCCTTCGCGGACCCTTTCTTCGCTTTCCTCTCCAGAGTAGCCGAATCTTTCTCCTGCCCGCCGCTGTGCGTGAGCGTTGCGACAAGCTCGTAGCCGATGTCGAAAATGATTATCCCGAAGAAATAGTCCCATATCCCGAATACCAATGCCGGCAGGAGGGCGCCGATTTTGAGGAAAGGCCTGTATTCGTTAATCGGCCTCAGCTTCCCAATATAATCAATCTCGTCCAGGAACGCGAGGGCGAGGAACAGGATGAAAAGTCCGGCATCTATCGTGGGGAAGCTGAACCAGAGCAGCGAGACGGCGGCCACGAGGAATCCAAGCTTGTGCGCCGTCGTGTCGACCTTCCTCGCGAATACCTGCGCTGTCAGCGCGGCAAGGAAGATGAGCGAGAACGATGCCTTGCCTATCATATACCCAATCAGGAGCCCATAAACCGCGCCGAGCAGGTATTTGACCGGGCTTTTGCTTTTCTTCGTGTCGTCGAGCCAGTCCACAGTCTTGACAAGGGCGCCGGCCAGGAAGGCAATGATGTATTCAAGCATGCGATTCACCCAAGGAACTTCGACATTATTAATGGCAGCGCAATCGTCGCGTCCGCATCCACCGTCACATGGTTGGCCTTCTCCTTGATTTTGCCCCATGAGATGCCCTCGTTCGTGCGCGCGCCGCTGAGCGAGCCGTCCCATGGCGATGAGGTCGTGACATATACCGCGTAATCGAACCCGCCCCGGAGAAGGTTGACCCCGATGGCGTGGTGCTTGGAAATCCCGCCGCCAAGGATGATGCCGCCGGTGCTGTCCGCGTTCAATGAAAGCTGGGCCAGCCCGTTCATGTCCTTTGTGACGTCGATTCCGAAGTCCTTCCTCCTCTGCTTGTAGAAATACGTCTGGAGGCCGATGGCCGAATCCGTGATTCCGGGGCAGAACACCGGAATCCTGTTTTTCGTGCACCAGTGCAGGAACGAATCGCTTTTCGTCTTCTCCCCGATTTTCCTTGCGATTGCAGATGGGCACGTCATCTTGTCGGATGTGTAGAGCTCGTCGTAAACCTCCTTCATGAACCCTTCCAGGTATTCGTAGCGGTCGTTGGGAACGAGTATGTTGCCTATCCTGTTGACGCCTTTCTTGTGGAGCGCCGCATCGTCCATCATGAAGTCCCCGAGCTCGTAGGGCTTTGCGGACTTGATGAGGTCGTGGTCCAATGATCCGCCCGCGGTGATAATGACGTCAACGAATTTGCGTTTGCACATCTCGGTGACAATCCCCCGGAGGCCGGACGCTATCATGTTGGAGGTGAACGTCAGGAAGACTGTGGATTTTTCCTTCTTCATATTGCTGATGATGTCTATGGCCTTGCCGATGTTTGTCGCCTGGAAGCCGCAGTCTGCGAGCGCAGTTCCATCGAAACCTTTCAGGTCTTCCGCGTTGATGTCCCGTATCGTCATGCCATCACTCCTGTCCCTTGAGAATCGCGTAGCTTTCAGCGAGCGCATCCGCCAGGTCCGATGCGCAATAATTGTACCCGAGCCTTTTTTTGAGCAGGTTGCCGGCGTTGCCGTTTATCCGCGCCCCGGCCACGGCAGCCGTGAATGCATCGTTCTTGCAGGCCAGGGCCGCCACAAGCCCGGCAAGGACGTCCCCGGTTCCGCCCTTGGTCATGCCCTGGTTGTGGATGCGGTTGGTCACAATCCGTCCGCATCCGTCACCCGGCCTCCCGTCTGCGATTATATCGACCGGTCCTTTCTTGAGGATGACGCACCCGTGTTTTTTCGCCATCTCCGATACGTTCCTTTCGCTTCCTTCAACCCCGAAAAGCATCCTGAACTCGCTCTCGTGCGGGGTGAGTATGGCGCCTTTTGGTATTTTGCCCTTCACGCGCTTTAATCCGTCCCCATCGAAGACGAGCGCCGTTCCGGATGATGGGGTTGGGAGTTTTGGGTTCGCATCGCCGAATCCGATTCCATAAAGGACGCAGTCCAGCTTGCCGCGGATTGCCGGGCTATTGTAATTATCAACAACTATCGCTTCGGGTATTGCTTTGACAGCGTTAACCAGGAAGGCGTCCTTCGCTCCCGGCAAAAAGTAGAGCAAATCGACAAACCTCCTTGCCGCAAGCAGCGCGAACATCGGTGCGCCGTGATAGTCCCTGCTTCCGCCAATCACAAGCAACCGCCCGTTGTCCCCCTTGCGCGAGTCCTTGGGTGGCGTGTAAAGCGATTTGACGAAGCCGTCCATATTGCTCCTTCTCGCTCATGATTAAAAATCCTGATTGCAGACTCAATCCGATGACAAAAGACGAAGAAACGCCCTCCGTGCTTGCTTTGGGCGAGGCGGAAGGGGCCGTATGCGGTATCCCATTCCACTACCTTACACGCCATGGAATCATAGCCGGCAGCACAGGCACCGGGAAAAGCAGGGCTATGCAGGTATTGGCCGAGCAGCTTGCGGAGTCAGGCGTGCCCGTGTTCGTTTCCGATGTGAAGGGCGACGCGAGCGGTTTTTGCGCGCAGGCATTCGAGCCGGCAGAGCCGGACGGAGAGCCATCCGAAACCGAGGCGAAATGGAACGAGCGTAACGGGCTTGCTCCATTCGAGCCCAAGGCGTTTGGCGTCAATTACTGGAGCGCGAGCGAACGCTTCATCCCGTTCCGGTTTTCGGTCAGCAGCGTCGGCAGCGTCCTGTTCTCCCGGTTACTTTCGCTGAATCCGACTCAGGAGAGCCACCTCGCCATAGCTTTCTCATACGCGAAAAAAAACTCGATTCCACTCGATACTCCGGAGCAGCTTCTCGACGTCCTGGACACGCTTGTGACTACCAACCAGCGTGGCATCAGCCCATCGAGCATATCCGTCATCCAGCGGAAAATCATCGCATTGCAGGAATCTGGCCTCGAGCGGATGTTCGGAAAGCCATCGGTCCGGCTCGAGGATTTGGGCGGCCTAAACGTGCTGAACCTCTCCGATGCAAGGGCGGACATGGCGGTCACGATGGCCCCGGCGTTCCTCCTCCAGAAGCTTTTCTCGCAGCTTCCGGAAGTTGGGGACGTGGACAAGCCCGAGTTCGTGATTTTCTTCGACGAGGCCCACTATCTCTTCAAGGATGCGAACAAGTCGCTCCGCGATTTGATGGTGACGATGCTGAAGCAGATACGCTCGAAAGGCGTATCGGTGTTTTTCGTTACGCAGGATGTCACGGACATACCGGATGAAATCCTCGGCCAGCTTTCGACCAAAATCATCTTCTCCCAGAAGCCTATGACAGAAAAGGGGAACGCGCGCCTCAAGGCGCTTTCGAAATCATTCCCGAAATCAGGATTCGACATAATGGAAGCGCTCAAGTCTTTGCCGCCCGGCACCGCCCTCCTTTCAACTCTTGCCGATGGGGGCAACCAGACCGCTCCGGTGCAGGTCCGCGTGTTCGCCCCCGCGACGACTATGAGCGTCGTCCCGGATGCGGTGCTTCGGAAAGCATCAGACCTGGAGCTTCTCAAAAAGTACGCGAAGAAGGAAGCGCCCCCGAAAGCCAGGCAAATCGTTTTCCAGGCGCCAAGACCGGCAGCCAGCGCGAAACCCGTTGCCCAGGCTCAAAAACCTCCCCCGACTCCTCAGGTCCAGCGGGTCAGGATGAAGGAAGTGATAAAGGAAGTCGTCATCGAGAGAAAGGTCGTGAAGAAAACAGGCCCCTCGATACTCGACACCACACTCGGCGGCCTCCTCAAGCTCCTCCAGTTCCTCATCAAAGCCGCAGGCATGGTTTTCGGCGCGCTTATCGTAAAGCCGCTGAAGTCGCTCCATAAATATCTTGCAAAGAAGCCGATGCGGGTTCTATACCTGCTTTTATTCCTGCTCGCCATCTACGCGATTATCGTGAACTGGGCATTGATAGCGTCGATGCTCGAGAAACTGAAGCTCTGACTATGGAAGCTGCCAGTTCCGTGCACGCTTCCCCGCATGCGCTTCCTCTACATATATTTCCGTATCGTCGCGTTCAGTTTTTCGGCCTCTTTCGCTGCCGCCTCAGCAGGCTTCCCGCCCGCCTTCTGGTACGCATAAGCGATTGATGAAGATGCGTTGATGCGGTGGATGTGCGGATTCGCCTTTATCGCATCCATAACCATCCCAAGGTCGCCGCCCTGGCTGCCGATGCCCGGAATCAGGAAAGGCACCTCGTTCTTTGTGGCTTTGGCAAGCTTCTTAATCGCGTCGCTGGTCGCCCCGACCACCAGGCCTGTTTTCCATTCCACGGCCTTGGCGGCAACGTGCTCAAACACGGCCTTTCCGCCAGCCGTCTTCAGTTCCTCAAAGTCCTTCGCGCCCGGGTTCGAGGTCCGGCAAAGCATATAGGCGAGCTTTCCCTCGCGCACGAACGGCTTAACAGAGTCCTCGCCCATGTACGGGCTGATGGTCACTGCGTCCGCTCCCCAGAAATCGTATGCCTCGCGTGCGTACGCCTCGCTGCTCTTCCCGATGTCCCCGCGCTTCCCATCAAGGATTATGGGCACCTTCCCGCGGTAATGCGAGATGATGTCCTCGAGCGCATAAAGCCCTTCGAAACCGTATTGCGCGAAATAGGCGTAATTTGGTTTCAGCGCCGAAATTGCGTTCTCATCCAGGAGCCTCTCTATTATAGGGTGGAAATACGGCGTGATGGTCTGCTCCGCGGTCTTCCCGTGGCCGATTGCCGCCTCGATTTTCTGCATGTCAGGGTCGATGCCGAAACACAGTATGGTCTTTCTCTCCTTTGCAGAATTTACAAGCATTTGCCGCGCGTCCATGGCATGCTCTCTCGTCCGATGTTTATATTATTTTGGAAACCGCAGGATTGCGCAATTAATATAAACCGTGAACGAGCAATAAGTCAGCCTCGAATCCAACTAGTTCGAGGACTGTATCGTGGGGTTATCGCTTGAACAGGGGTTCAAGCCTACACCCATCAACATGGGGTTATAGTATAACCTGGTAGTACGGCAGGCTCCAGATCCCGCCTTCCAGCGATGGAAGGCAAAGTGGCCGTAGATACCTGCATATCGGAGTTCGAAAGCGCCCCCTGAATTCCTGAATGGAAATCTAAGGCGCAGGAAATCTCCGTGACCCCATTTCGAAGAAATGGGGGGAAAGTGAACCCGAAGGTTCACGACTACCCCATTTTTTTCTTTATCGAGCGGGAGACTGCCGTCCCCCGAATCCCCCGGCCGGTTTCCCCCGCGGAATCCCCCGAAGTAAAACCTGAGGTGAAATGAATGCGGAACATCATCATATTCGCGGTAATCGGCCTTCTGCTGTTCGGGTGCATCAACCCGCCCCCAGATGGGAATGCCACGAACACCCAGCCGACGATGAACACGCTAAACGGCTCTGTTTCGCAGCCTACAGCTCCGCCGGCGAACCTGTCGAACGCAAGCACCGGCACGAATGCGACCGCTGGCCCGAAGCCGCTCGCATCGGATTATTCGGTCAGCCTCGGGGACAACGTTTCCGTCATGTATTCGCTATATATCGGCGGCAAGCTGTACGACACGAACAATGCGACGCTTGCCAACGAATCCGGAATGTACAGTCCGCTTAGGACGTACAAGCCATTCACCTTTACCGTCCTTTTCAACAAGGGCGTCATAGACGGCTTCGTAACCAACATGATAGGCACGAGAATCAACGAAACCATCACTTTCAGCGTGGACCCCGCAAGGGGATACGGCCCTTACGATGCGAAAAAGATAATCATCGTCCCGCGCTATTACGAGAAGAGCCTCTACGAAACCGTCCCGAGGTCATATTTCACCGAGCGGAACCTGTCCATAGCAAACGGCACGGGGTTCGATTCGCCCTTTGGCACGGTCTTCGCGCAGGATGTCAACGATGAGAATGTCACGCTTTTCTACCTGTCGCTTGCCACGCCCGGAACGTCCTTCAGGTACATGAACATGCCGCAGCAGGTCGTTTCATCCTCCAATTTCACATCGACAATAGAGCTCCTGCTGAACGTCAACAGCACATATTCGCTTGCCGACCCTGCGACCGGGCAGCCGACGCGCTACACAGTTCTGGACAAGACCGGCCAGAACATCACGCTCGACTCCAACCACGCCCTTGCAAACGAGACGCTGTATTTCAACGTGACCCTGATTGACGCGGTGCCCGGGCTCGGATAAGTGCGGCACTTTTTAATAATTATAGCCTCCACTCGTCAGCAGTAACTGTTTAGCCGATTGAAGTTTAACGTTGAAAGAAAAGGTGAAATCTCGCCTATCGAATTGTTTACTTCATACAGCTAAAAAATATTGCCGAACTGCAAAATCCGCTGAAAGACAATCCGTGGCATAGATAAACTCGACGGCTTTTTATGCACTTGCAGATTTACTGATAGACATGGTTGGGAGCAGAGGCCTCACAAGCGCAAGGGCGAAGGAACTGTTTGCGGAGCACGGCCCTAACGAGCTTGTTGAGAAGAAAGGGGAGCACATTGCAGTCAAATTCATCAGGAGCTTTACGAATTTCCTTGTTTTGCTGCTAATAGCCGCCGCGGTTGTGGCCGCGATGCTGGATGAGATGCTGGATGCGGCAATAATAATGGCGATAGTGGTCCTGCAGGGGGTGCTGGGCTTCATACAGGAGTACCGGGCAGAAAAATCTTTTGAAGCGCTGAAGAAAATGGTCTCCCCCACGGCAAGAGTCATTCGGGACGGGAAGGTCGTGGTGGTTGATGCGCGGGAAATAATCCCCGGGGACCTGGTGCTGCTTGAGGCCGGGGACAGGGTGCCTGCGGACGGGAGGGTGGTGGAATCCTTCAGTCTCGCGGCGGATGAGGCGGCTCTGAGCGGGGAGAGCGTTCCATCGCATAAGGAAGCTGGGAAGGACGGCGCATTCATGGGAACGGTGATCGCTGCCGGAAAGGGAAAGATGGTTGTTGAGGCTACGGGAATGCGAACCCGGATGGGGGGGATAACCGAGCTGGTGCAGACCGTGAAGAAGGAACGGACTCCATTGGAAGTGGGCCTGGAGAAGATGGGGCACCAGATAGGGCTGGGCGTGTTGGTTCTTTGCGCATTCATTTTCCTTATCGGGATTTTTAGGGGCTTTGAACCCCTGGGCATGTTCCTGGTTTCGGTGAGCCTGGCGGTTGCGGCGATACCCGAGGGCCTTCCTGCAGTGGTTGTGGTTACGCTCGCGGTGGGCGTGCAGAGAATGAGCCGCAGGAACTCGATAGTGAAAAAGCTGAAATCGGTGGAGACGCTTGGATGTGCGGATGTTATTTGTACGGATAAGACGGGCACCCTGACCAGGAACGAGATGACCGTGCGGAAGGTGCTCGCGGGAGGAAGGGTTGTGGATGTGGAAGGCTCGGGGTATGAGCCGAAGGGCGGATTTTCAATCGCAACGGATAAGGTTGAGCCGGATGGGGAATTGAAATCGCTGATGAAGGCCGGGGTGCTGTGCAACGGCGCAACCCTGAAGGAGGAGGATGGAAGCTGGGGGATAATAGGCGACCCGACCGAGG
>JAGVPF010000116.1 GCA_020052325.1 archaeon | reverse complement strand
GCTCGATTTCCTCAGGCTGCTGGAGGCGCTGCGGGCAAGCGGGCAGCCTGGGCTTACAGCCAGGGCAGACAGGTTCGATAGGGCTTTCGTGATGGACCCCGTCGAGCTTGAGCGCGAGTTCGTGGAGAGGTGCACCGGCATATGCGTATCGGATGCGGTGAATGCCCATGCCGAGATGCTCGATTTCGCAAGGAAGCGCGGCATCGGCATGTCGGACAAGCCGTACTTGAGCTGACTGCCTTATTTTCCTTCTTGCATCATCCCAGGATTTCCTTCATCCGGTCTATGCGGTAATTCGTGATTGGCACGCACTGTGCCACGGGCATGGCTCCATAGCGCTTGTAAAGGAGCGAACCGGCATATGCAATCATCGCCCCGTTGTCGCGGTTGAATTCGTCTGGAGCGACCCCGAATTTCACGCCGTCATCAATGCACATGGATTTCAGCATGCCCTGGAGCCTCCGGTTCTGGGCAACGCCACCGCAGACGAGCAGGCTTTTCTTCCGGGAAAGGTACAGGGCGCGCTCCGCGACTTCGCAGGTCATCGCGAATGATGTTTCCATCAGCGAGCGGGCGACATCACGGTGCGGATGGGACCTTGCCGCCTTTTCTGCTGCTGTCAGCAGGCCTGAAAAAACAAGGTTCATCCCTTTGACAGTGTAGGGCAGCCCGAAATATTTGCCACCTTCGGCGAGTTCGGATAGGGCCGAGCCGTGCGCATGCTCCATCTTTATGGTTCGCGCGAAGCTGTCGAACAGGTTGCCAATCCCGATGTCCAGCGTCTCCCCGAGAACATGGTAGTATCCGCCCGCATCTTCGAGCAGGATCTGGCTGTTGCCGCCGGAAAGATAAAGGATGAGCGGCTTGTCCATTTTGCACAGGTGCTCGCTGATTTTAGCATGGGCGAAGCAGTGGTTCACGCCCACGAGGGGCTTGCCAAACCTGAGGGCCAGGTATTTTGCGCCGGCGATTCCGGCCGAAAGCGGCGCCCCTATTCCGGGCCCCTGCGAGAATGCGACGAGGCCCACATCCGCCATGCGCACGTTTGCATCGGCCAGGCATTTGGCGAGCACGCGAGCGAATGATTCGGCGTGGTGGTCGGCCATCTTGCGCGGAATCAGCCCCTCCGAGGCCCCGCTGTAGGTGTCGATGACATTCGAGAGAGCGCGGCCGTTTTCGATAACGCCCATCGAAAGGGTATGGGCCGTGCACTCGATTCCCAGCACCTTCATGACATCAACCCGAGAAAAACGTTATGACCGTTATGGATATCGCATTATATAGCATGTGCGCAAGCATGCACGGAGCCACGCTTTTCGAGAACCGATAAGATGCCCCCAGGACAAGGCCGATGACGAGCGCGCCCATCACCTCTACAACCGAGCCGTATGCGAAATGAAGCAGCCCGAAAACGATGGCGGAAACGATTATCCCGGTCCTGGGGACAAGGAACGCCCTGAAGAACAGCTCCTCGGTCAACGGCGCGCCGACGACGGCAAACAGAAGGACAATCATTGGAAGGGACGATATCTTGTCCGAGACCTTCTCCTGGTCGTTGAACTTCAGCACGATTGCCGCGACGCCGAGGCAGAAAAGCACCAGGAAAATCGCGCTCAGCGTCATTGCCGAATAGAACAGGTTGTCCTTTATCTTGCCGGGCAGGCCGATGGACGAAAGGGTCGAGCGCAGATTTTTCTTCCAGAGGAAGAACATCGCCACCGAGAATAGCCCGAGATGGATGGACGCGGACCCGCTGTAGACGAAATAATCCGAATAAGCGGCGCAGGCCCCCCAGCCTGAGAGCTGGCAGCCTATCGTGAAGAGGAAAAGGAGGAAAGAAAATACGGAAAGGATAAGGAAAAAAAGTTTCATTTTTTCTCAAAGTATCCGCACTTGCCGCAGGAGCGCCTGTCCTTGTGCTCGGCCAGCCTCACGCCGGCGCCGCATCGGGGGCACGATTTTCCGGGTTTGTATACCTTCGGCTTTGGTGCGGGTTTCTTCTTTGCCGGTCCAGGTCCGCCAGCGGGTTTCTTCTTGTCGTCAGCCATAATCATCACTCTTTCTTCTTCTTCTTGGGCGCTGGAGCGACCTTCTTCTTCTCCGGCTTGGCCATAAGGCCTTCCCTGACTTTGATGTATATGGGCTCGGTCACCATCAGCTTCTCCTTGGCGGAATAAGCGTGCGCGACTATCTTCACGGCCTTGCGGCCGAATGAGCTTGACACCTTCCGGAGGATTACGAGCTCGGGGTTCGCCGCGACCTTCTGGCAGACGGCGTCCTTGAGTTCGCCCCGTTTCGGCGTCGCCCCGTCAAAGCTGACTTCGGCCACTATCTCCTTGCGGTCAAGGAGCTTGTTCTCGGTCGTGCTGATGAGATTGACGTTCATTTAATCCTCTCCATCTTCTTCCTTCCCATGGCTTCGAGCAGTTCGGCTTCCTTGCCCGGAGCTGCCGCGCTTAGCAGTTCGGCCGGCACCTCGATGTCGTACACCTCGCTGGACTGCTGGTCCATGACCTGGGCGTTGTTGCCCGAGACTGAAAGAATCATGACGTTCTTCCGCTCGATGATAGGGACATCGATGTCGGCGTCGCCAGGGGACAGCAGCGTCTTTTTCTGCCCTTCGAAGATGCCGATGGCAGTGACCCTCATCTTGGCGGACCCGTGCTTTCCCGGCTTCGAGCTTTCAATCTGTACGACCTTGCACGGGATGTCATCTATGAGGACGTATTTCCCTTCTCTGAGTTCCTTGGCTAGCGCGAAAACCTTCTCCACCATCAATACACCTGGCGATAATGAGAACTATAGGTTATAAATCGTTAAGGTTTTTAAACCAAGATTATGATGCTCGTTGATTCGCATACGCACCTGTATGATATGAAAAAAGGGTATGTGCTCCCTTCGGATATCTTTCCCGTAGTTGTGGGATATTCCCATACCTCCAACCATAAGGCGCTCGAGTGCGCAAGGGCCGGAGGCTACCCGGTCGTGCTGGGCATCGCCCCGCAGACGACCGTGAAGGAGGGCATATCCAAACTCGACGAATGGGTTTCGTTCATCAGGGAGAGCCGTCCGAATGCCATCGGGGAAGTCGGCCTGGACTATAAATGGGCACAGACCGCCGAGCAGGTGGAGGATGAGAAACGCGCATTCTCAAAGATGATACAGCTGGCGAACGAGCTCGGGCTCCCGATGGTCATCCATTCGAGAGATAATCCCAATGACAACGGCCTGCCCAAGGACGCGGTTGAGGACATACTCGCGATGACCGGGAAGGCGAAGCTGCTCATGCATTTCTTTTCCGGAAACTCCGGGCAGGCCGCGCGGATAGTGGAGATGGGCGGGTATATTTCCGTCGCGCACGTCCGCTCGAAGGAAAGGAGGAAAGTAATTTATACTGTGCCTCTCGATAGGTTACTCGTGGAAAGCGATTCCCCGTATATCGGCAGGACGCCGGAAAGCGTCAGGGAAGCCATCGCCTATATTGCCGAAGTGAAGGGGGCAACCCCCGAGGATGTCGCGCAGGCAACAACGAAAAATGCGATGGAATTTTTTGGGTTCGGGCATTGATTATGTTCGGCTTAGACAGGTTGTTCGGAAAAGAGGGGAAGCGGCCGCTAAAGGCGAAGCCGGACATCGCCCTCCTGGTCGACGGCCCGAACATCCTCCGAAAAGCCTTCAGTGTCGACCTTGTCGAGATAAAAAAGGAGCTCAACAAGTACGGCAACATCCGGGTGGCGAGGATATACCTGGACCAGTACGCTTCGGACAAGCTGATAGAGGCCATGGTCAACCAGGGATTCGAGACCGAGGTCACAACGGGCGATGTGGACGTGACGATGGCGATAGAAGCCATGGAATACGTCCTTGACCCGAACATCGATACGATTGCGCTGATGACGAGGGATACGGACTTCCGCCCGGTGCTTGTAAAGGCGAAGGCAAGGG
>JAGVPF010000153.1 GCA_020052325.1 archaeon | reverse complement strand
TCCGCGTCTCGCTCACCTTGCCGAAGAACCCGACAGACCCGGAAATCCCAAGCCCGGCGGCAAGGGAACGCAACCGGCTTTCTTCCGGCCCGGAGCCCGCGACCCACATCACAGCTTCCGGCATCCTTTTTTGGAGCGCTGAAAATGCCCGCAGCGCATGGTCGACGCGCTTGGATTTCGTGAGCCGGCCCAGATAAATCAATGTCGGTTTGCCTTCCTTGGGAATGCCCGCCGGCTTTGTGACCTGCGCCGCCCCATATATTATACGTACATCGCGGAACCCAATGCTTTCGAGGTCGCTTTTCGTTGACTGGGAAGGGGCTACTGCGGCATTGCGCGAATAGATGCGCAGCATCGGATCCTCCAGGCAATACCCGGCAAAGGCGACCGGAAACGGCAGTGCCGAGTACCAGTTTTCCCTCGTGAGCTGGTGGATGAGCGGAACCACTTTTTCCTTTGCAAAAAGCGGCGTGAAGAAAGGCACCCCGTTGATGCTTTCGACAATGATATCATACCTGCCCCGGATGTGTTTTCTGTAGCAGAGAACGGCCTTTGCGTACATCGAGAAGCGGCCGCCGAAACGGATGTGCTCGATGCCATCAACAATCTCCCGTTCTTCCGAACCCGGGAATCGCGAGGAGAAAAGCGTGGCCGCATGCCCTCTGGCTACGAGCGCCCGGAGTATCTCGTGGACGTACACCTCCGCGCCGCCGGCCATCGGATGGCGGATGTCCCGCCAGTTGAAAAACGCGATTCTCATCCTTTATCCCAACCTTCCCCTGGAGGATATTCCACGCGAGCCATTATTAAGATTTAATAAAACTCACGCACGATGCTGGATGATGGGAAATGGATTGGCGGGCATCGCGCCCGGGCCGGCAGAGCTCATATCGGATGCGAGGGATGAGCGGCGAATGGGCCAGAGGCCGGAGACCGCCGTGCTGATTCCATCCTATAATAATCCGGCCGCCCTCCGCGCCCACCTTGGAATGCTCGGCAAACAGAAATGGAAAAAGTTCGACATCATCATAATCTACGGGGAAGGTGACAGTTTCGAAAAACCTCCGGAGGGGATGGCACGCGTCCTGCATATCCGGGAGAAAGGAAGGCTGGGATGCGCAGGAGCGTATTATTTGGCCGAGCGGATTGCCCTTGACGAAGGATATGCGTTCATTATAGAGGCCGATGACGACTGCCTGCCGGAGTCCGATACGCTTATCGGCAGCCTGGCGGATTCGGCCAGTGCCGGCTCGAAAATCACGCTCCCCCTTGCCAAGTTTGGCGAAAAAAGCGAAGCGATGAAAGCCGGGCTTCCGCATTACTACGGATGTTTCCGCAGGGAGTGCTTCGAAAAAGCGGGGCTTACGTTCCTGCCATTGCATTTCGGCGGGGAGGATATCGAGCTGATGGAGAGGATGGAAAATGCAGGATTCGATGTTGATTATATAGAAGAGACGGTCATCCATCCCCCGATGAGGCCGGTGCTCATAAACGCCCCGGAGAGGAGCTATTATTATTTTCGGGGTGAAATCGAAGCGGCGGTTCTGTCCTCCAGGTACATGAGGGCGTTCGCAACAAACGCCACATACCTTTTTCTCGCCGCCGCCCAGCTCGCATTTGGGAATTTTCACGCAGCGCGGATGATGGTGAAGGCAGTCTGGGACGCATCCGGGATGAAGTTTTTTCAAGAGAACCCGATGGCAGTCAAAACCGGGAAGGAAGGGATGCGCGAGTCAATCGATACCGTGAAAGGAAGCATCGCTTTGGGCCCTGGCCGGGTGGAAGGGAACGGGCTTGGCGAGGTTGCGCGGAGCTGGCTAACAGCAATATCGCACGCGGGGAAGGCCGTCTCGTTCCGGAGCTGGAGCAGCGTGCATTCGATGCCAGCCGCCCTCCTGGCAAAAAGCGCCTTCATCGAGTACGAGGGCATGTCCTACACGGTGCATAGGAACAGGAATGCCGCTCATATCGCCGCTGGCATCGCCATGATGGCATTTGCCTTGCTGTCATTGCCCCCCTTGTCATTACTGCTCGTTTTTAGGGGGATTCTGTCCGCATGGATGAAGCGCCCCGGCAGCAGGGGCTATGGAAGCGGGAATCTCCCCACTAAAAGCCCGGATGGACCACCTCTTCCCATAAATAGGTTTAAAATGGCGCGAACGGATGTATATGCGATGGGAAAAAGCAAGGTCTCAATCATCCTGCCCGCATACAATGAAGGGACGATTTTACGCGGGAATGTTGAGAGGCTCGAGGGGATGCTTAAGGGCATACTGGAAGATTTCGAGATTATCATCAGCGAGGACGGCAGCACGGACGGTACCGGCGATATTGCGAAAAGCCTGGAAAGCGGGCGGATACGGGTCCTCCGTAGCGAAAGAAGGCTCGGCAAAGGGGCCGCGATAAGGAAGGCGGCGGGCCAAAGCAAGGGCCAGATAATCATTTTCATGGATGCGGACCTCGCATCGAACCCCCAGCATGTCGGAGAGCTGGTCGGATTCATGGAAGGCGGAGCGGATATCGTGATTGGCTCCAGATACCTCAAGGAATCCAAATCCAGCAGGAATGCCGTGCGGTATGTCGCAAGCAGGGGTTTCAACTGGCTCGTTCGGACGGCGCTCGGCTCAAGGCTGAGCGACCACCAGTGCGGTTTCAAGGCGTTCCGCAAGGAGCGCGTGCTGCCGGTCATTGAGGAAGTCGAGGATGAGAAGTGGTTCTGGGATACCGAGCTTCTTGTAAGGGCACAGAAAAGAGGGCTCATCATAAAGGAGATACCCATCGAATGGAAGGAAGCCAAGGGTTCGAAGTTCCGGCTGCTTCGCGATACGGCCAATATGGGCCTGAGCCTTGCAAGGTTCAAGCTGAAGAACATCTGAAGGGAAAACCCGCCCGGGCAATGCGGCAGTTTTGGGAACAGCACGATATTCATGACGGGATGATTTTGGATGAAAGACCGATTTTCAGGTGCAGCACCGGCAATCTCCCTGATACTAGGGATCCTCATCATCCTTGCTTCGTATTATCCGGTTCTTGCCCCCCTGCAGGATGGCAGCCTGCTGTTTACCAGGGGCGACTTCACAACGATTGGCGGAAACGAATCCGGAGCCGTACGGATGGAGCAGACGCTATCGACCTTCAGCGACGGAAGCGGGAGGAGGGACACGAACAGGTTCTTTCTTTTAGGGGGGCTAAGCGCATTGTCCAGTTGGATATCCTTCACGGACGCGCAATTCAACAGCGCGCTCATCCTCCTTTCCACCGTGCTCGGATGCATCGGGATTTTTTTCCTGATGAAGCGCTTCGTGGAGGACTGGCGCTATTGTTCTGCGGCAATCCTCATGTTCATACCGTTCTATTTCCTCAACCTCTGGTCCGTTGAAAGGATAGGCCATATCTGGATTTGGTTCACATATGCCATATTTCCCCTATTCGCATCAATCGGGTTTTCATACCTGGAACACCGGAAGGATTCGCGGCTGGTGCTGTATTCCCTGGTCTTTGCGTTCTACGGCGCCGTACCCCACTCATTCATCTACCTCGGGATGATACATGGCCTTCTTGCGGCCCATGCCCTGGCTACAGGCTGGAGCTGGAAGGGTCTGGCAAGGTTCGTTTTCGTGCCGCTCATCATCTATGTCCTGCTGTATCTTCCGTTCCTGCTCGCCAGCACCGCGCTTGAGGCGAAATACCCGGTTGACGTCACGAAATACAGCTTCACGTACCTTTCAAAGAACGGGGATATGGCCAACCTGCTCACGTTCACGAACAATTGGTGGCCGTCGCTGGACGAAGAGCGCATCCAGTCCGATTGGGCGTCAAGGCATTCCGCGTTCGGAATTTTCATCATGACTTTCGCCACCCTGCTTTTGGCATATCCACATCTAGGCAAGGGCCAAAAAACGCTTTCGCTCCTTTGCGCATTCTGGATGATGGGCTGCATGTTCGTGGCGCAGGGAAACCAGAATCAGGTATTGAAGTGGATTTCCGATAATATGATTGATGCCGGCCTCGGATTGCTGCTTGGGCCGTTTCGGGAGTGGGCGAGGATAAGCCTGCTCATTCCGCTCATGATGGTGATAATCCTGTCAATCGGCCTTTCGAGGATAAGATGGCGCATGGCCGCGTTCTGCATACTTGCGGCGCTGATTGCGGCCAACAACATTTTTTCACCCTCGTGGGACTACCTGGAAGACATCCACGGGGCGGTCCGCATGGGCGACGAGTTTTCGCTGCTGGGGGCCATGCTTCCCAAGGACAGCAAGGTGCTATGGGTGGATATCAGGGGCAACGGATTGCCGGCAACAAGTCTTGATGGCATTCAGATACGCGTCAGGCCGCCGATATCGAATGCCGGGGACACATACCAGCATCCGCCAATCATCAAAACCATAAGGAAGGCCAAGGCCCCCGAAGGGTTGCTTGGGGCATTGAACATACACTACGTGGTGAAAAGGGCCGCAGGCTGGACCGAAAGCTGGTACCCCGGAATGGAATGCAGCGAAGTCGGCTATTTCAAGCTTTGCGATGACGGGATGGGCCCCGAACCGTTCAGGGTCTACGAAGGCACGATACTCGCGGGGGATACGGATGTTCTTTCGCTTTCGCTAGCACCGCTTGGCGATTACGCCCCTTCGCAGGGTATGAGCGAGCATGCAGGGTACGTAGTCTGGGGAAACCAGGAAAGTATTGCGGGAGCCGGGCAGGCTGCGGTGTACATACTCGAAGGAGAAAGCGCGTTCGGGGGAAAGCGGCGGCGCAGCGAGCGCATGGGCGCGAGCAACAATTCCATAGCCATATTCAACGGCATTCTTCAAACTTCAATAAACATCAGCAGGGGCGGCATGTACCGTATCGCCCTGATAGGAACCGGGCCGGTCGAGGTCAGCGTGAATGGGAAGGTTGCCGCGAAGGCTGATTCCATGAATGGATTCTCGTATGGAGAGCCGGTTTATCTGGAGCCAGGCCCGGCGACGATTTCTGCCAAGGGAAACGGGAACGCGTCGCTCGATGTCGTATGGCTGTATGAGGATACGGGAAACACGACGATGGGCAAGTTGTTCCAAAGCGTGAATCCGCCTCCGGCTTCGGTCGTATCATTCGAGCGGGATGGCCCGACACGATGGAAGGCCAGGATAAACGCCACGCGGCCTTTCCTGCTCGGATTTGCAGAATCGTACCAGCCCGGATGGGAAGCGAGAATTATCGGGGGCGGCAGGATCGTCGAGACCGTCAAGCCCGTCGAACTTTATGGCGCAATAAACGGATATTGGATTAATCGGACCGGGGACCTGGAGGTGGAGATGAGGTATCAACCGCAGGACATGTTCGAAGCGGGCCTTTATGTGGCATCAGCGACGCTGGTTGCATGCATTGCATTCCTCGCGCATGCGTTGTGGAGGGGTGGATGATGCCTGTCGATGAAAAAGAGCTGGGAAAAACGATTCTCGCAAAAGGCAGCATCCTGCTTCCGGCAAGCCATTTGTTTATCGCATATTACATATTCTCCGGCAACCAGTGGTTTATAGCGCCATCCGCGGTTGCTCTGGCTGCGGCTTACCAGATCTGGAACTGGGATGGGAGGCATCTGCTTGCCTGGGGTGTTGGAGCCCTGCTGCTTGCGGGTTTCACTCAAGAGTGGTCGCAATGGACGGCGAATAGCATCGCCATAGACGGATACTGGCTTTGCTTCGCCGGCCTGGCCAGGATGGGCTCGGAATTGGCCCTCGGCCTGATTGCAGGAAAAAAAGGCCGCGCCGGGGACGGGGCCCGCATCGCACCGGCGCATAAGAAAAAAACGCGCTCGCATGATATCCGGGGAGATGGAAACGGCGGAAGGTCATCTGGATGAAGATTTGCTTCTTGGTTTACGGAGGCTGGCGCAATCCCCATGCGGGTGCAGTCCGCCCATTTATCACCTGGGCGCGTGCGATAAAAGGGCACGACGTTTCTATTGCACTGCTCAAGGCGGGAGGCAGGATGCTAAACCATCTGGAAGAACTGGGCGTACCCCATGAGAATTTCACCAGCATCGATGCGCTTTCCACACACCTGAAATCTGCCAATCCTGACATTGTGATGGCGGACGACAACCCACCGCAATTGAGAATCAGCCGCGCCCTTAGAAAAAGTACCGGCATATCCTGCGCCACATACGCGCAAATACTCCTCGGCTCCCAGTCCATCGTGGATGCCATTGACAGCAGCGAGGTATCCGTAGTTAAGAGGATGAAACACAGGCTGAGCAGGCTGGTGCCGTTTTCTGCTTTTCGTGCTGCGTACAAGGGCCTTTTGGGAAAGGATAATTCGGTGATATGCAACAGCCGCACCACTGCCACTTTGCTCCAGGTGCTTTATGGGGTCGAACCGGAAGGCGTGGTGTACCCGCCCGTGGACCAGGGCATCTTTTTCCCCATAAAGAAAAACGTGAAGAAGGGTGCGCTGGTATACCTCGGCTCATTCGGCCTGGATACTGACCCGGCGTTCATTAGGGAAATAATCCGGACATTGCAGGATAACGGCGAGGAGATAACCGCTTTTGGCAACCGGGAATTCGGAACGAAACTGGCCAGGGATTTCAAGTTGACGTTCCTTGATGGGTGCACCGATGATGAACTCGCGGCTGCCTATTCCTCTTCAGCCATCACAATCTGCCCGCAGAAATGGGAGCTTTTCGGATATGTCGTGGCTGAATCCATCAGCTGCGGGACGCCGGTCCTGGCGTTCAACTGCATGGGACCGGGAGAGATACTCACCCAGCATGGCGGCGGGGTTTTAGTGAACAGAAAGGAGGATTTTTTATCAGTCCTGAGCAGGATGGAAGACGCTGCCGCAGCGGCCCCGGAGATACGGCTTGACGGGGCGGGCTTCGGCTTGCAGCGTTCGGCATCGGAACTCGGATCAATATTGGAAAGGGCGTGCGCAAGGAGGAAGTGAGTCGCAGGAGGCTTTGGATGTGGCTTTGATGAAGAGGGGGGGCGAGGGTTTCCATACGACCGCCGCGCCAGCTACCGCTTTCCTGCTGGGTTTGCTGATAACTATTATCGTATATTATCCGGTGCTTGCTCCCCTGTTCGATGGAAAGCTGCAGTTCACATACGGTGACCTGAATGCACCATACGGGGAGGACTCGGCGTCCATTAGGAAAGAATGGACGTTCTACACGTTCGACCAGGGCACCAACAAGGTAGAAACGAACCGATTTTACCCCCTTGCCGCTTTAAGCGCATTGTCGGACTGGATTGAATTCTCGGAAAGCCAGCTAACCAGCGCACTGATTGTGCTTAGCATGGTTCTGGGCGGACTGGGACTGTACCTGATTGGAAGAAATTTCATTCAGGACTGGAGATACTGCTCAGCCGCAATCCTGGCCCTTATCCCGTTTTATTTCTTAAACCTCTGGTCCGTGGAACGGATTTGCCATGTATGGATATGGTTCACATATGCGATTGTCCCGCTGTTCCTGGCCCTCGGAATCATGTTTTTAAGGGACGGCAGAAATTCACGCCTCATAGCGTATTCCCTCCTGATGGCGTTTTTCGGTTTCCCGCCGCATTCGCTCATCTACATCCTTTTCTTCCACGCGTTCGTCATCGCGTTTGCCGCTTTATCAAACAAGAAATGGTCGGATGTGGCCAAGCTCGCGTTCATCCCGCTGGTAATATACGTCCTCATCAATCTGCCGCCATTAAGCCTCGGCCAGAACCTTCAGGGAGAGGTCGTTTCGGGGATAGGCGAGGACGGCATCCGGCTCCTTTCCAGGAACGGAGAGCTTGCGAACCTCTTCGCATTTTCGAACAACTGGTGGTATCAGGTGAGCAAGACGGAAATTTTTTCTAATCCTGCTTTCACGTATTCCTCAATCGGCGTTTTCGCATTGATTTTCCTGTCATTCGGCCTTTCTTTTGGGAGGATGGGACGTGATGAAAGGATTGTGTCAATCCTCGCCCTAGCCGGCCTGCTCGCGATTATTTTTATCGCACAGGGGGCCAAGAACAGCATCCTCGCCCCCGCACTCCTTGCAATCGCCAAATCGGATTTCAGCGTTGTGCTGCGGCCGTTCCGGGAATGGGCACGGATATGCATCCTGATTCCCCCGATTATCGCAATCATATTGGCATCTTGCATGAATGACCGGGCGTTTAGGCTGCCCATCATCGCATGCTTTTCCGCTCTTGTGCTGGCAAACATCGCGTTTTCACCATCCTGGTCATATATGTCCAATGTGCACGCGGCAACATATGGTATCGACGACTTCCAGTACCTGAAGGACCACGTCGGCATTGACAGCAAGACGATATGGCCGGGCATCATGGACAACCGCCTGCCTACGACTACGGCAAGCGGAAAGAACACAAGCACGAATACAGGCATCAGGAGGATTTCCGGCATCGGGCGACTGTATTATTCCGAGGTCGTCGCAGGCTATGAGGATAGGAAGCGGTGGAAAGTCATGCCACGGCCGCTGATGGATGCGCTGAACATCCGGGACGTCATTACAACCGATTACCGCGAGGCGCTCGAATGGTATGGATGGATGGATTGCACCGACATAGGGCATATGGTGCTTTGCCACGATGGGAAAGCGTCAACACCGCTTCGAGTATATGACGGCGCGATAATCGCGGATGCCGTTTCAATGGAACCGCTGTTCCACATCCCATCGGAGGATTACGCGCTGACCAGCGAAAACGTATCGTTCGGAAAGTATTTCGCCACGGGGATTGGCCGTAACGGCTCTGCCGCATCCGGCAGTCCGATATATTCAATCGAAGCCGAATCCGGACTGGATGGCCAGAAGCATAAGCTCGTTTCACCGGAGTCGAGCAACCGGACCTCGGTATTTTTTCCCGGGAACCTAAGCGCCAGCATGGATTTCCCCGAGGGCGGGGATTACGGCATTGCTTTGCTTGGAAATGGGTCATTCGCGGTGGCTGTTGGGGGCAACAATCTCAGCCTTCGGATTGCAGAGGACGGATATGTCCTGAGCGGGCCGTTCCATCTGGAGAATGGGGCCTCGGACATCCGGATTAAACGCAGCAACCGGTCGGACAGCCTGGATGCCATACTTGTATACAGGTACGAAAACGGCTCATCGGGCGGCCCTTTCGCAATAGGAACCCCGCCCCCGGCCAGGATAGAGGAGTACAGCAACGTCGACCCGACAAGATGGCATATGAAAATCAGCGCCCAAAAACCGTTCCTGCTGGCATTTGCTGAGACATATGACACGCAATGGATTGCGGAGGTATATAGGGATGGCCGGCAGATAGGCACGATCATGCCGATAAGCCTGTATGACACGATGAACGGGTACTGGGTCAATGAGACCGGTGAGCTGGAAATCAGGCTGAGGTATAAGTCGCAGGAAAGGTACGAGCAGGCGATGATTGTAAGCCTGGCGGCGATTGCAGCCTGTGCAGGGGGTCTTGCGCTGACGGCCTGGAAGGAGGGTGCATCCGATGGCAAAGCCTGAAGGGAAGGATATCGGGAAATCCGGCAATTCAGCCGCGTACGCCATCCCCGTCCTTGCCCAGATTGCCGGAACCATTATGGGGAATGAGTTTTTCAACGTGGCGGCGTCCCTCGCAATTGCAGTGGCATATCTACGGATGGGATGGGATGCAGGGGTGCTAGTCGCTTCTGGCGCAGCAGGGCTCATTATTGCCGCAGCATTTTTCAGTCAACCGGGCGTCACCGCAAACGCGGCTGCGAATTCAGCTTATTGGATTGTCAGCGCGGGTGTTCTGGCTCTCGCCCTGGAGCAGATGAAAAGCCGGGGCGGTATTGGGATGGACGGGTAGAAAGGGGCTCGCCATCAAACGAGAGCTTCGTAAAGCCGGATATAAGCGGATATAGTATTTTTTACATCGTACTTCTCCGCAAGGGCCAGGCCTTTTGATGCCAGCCGCTTTCTTAGGGCGGCATTATGGATTGCGTCGGTTATCCCCTTTGCCAGCGACGCCGCATCCAGCTCCACAAAAACGCCCGCCCCGTCGTAGAGCCCTTTCCAGAAGGGAAGGTCGAAAGCTACGACTGGTACCCCGGCCGCAAGCGATTCGGCGAACACCATGCAGAAAGTTTCCGAAACCGAGGGTATCACGACCGCATCTGCAGATTTCTGGATGCTTGTCTTTTCCGCAAAACCGAGTGCGCCGAGAAAGAAAACTTTTCCCCCCAACCTCCGCTCTTTCACGATTTTTTCAAAATGCCTGCGCTCCGTCCCATCTCCGACAATAACAAAGGCGATATCCTCGCCTTTCAGCAGGGCGGCCGCCTCCATGAAATGCGCGAGTCCCTTGGCCGGACTATCTAGGCGGGCGATGTATGCCACCGTATGCTCGCATCCAAAGAGTGATTTGAGGTCTGCACGGGAGCAGTCCCGAATCATCTTCGAATCCACACCAGGCGGGATGACCTCAAGCTTGGAGAGGGGCAGATTGAACGTTTCCCGAAGATCAGCTGAGTGGAATGTAGATCCTGCTACGACCTTATCCATCCTCCGGAAGGAAAAGCCATCGATGGCATTAGAATATAGCGAATATGCGGATTCGATTGCTCGCGACACGGGGTTCTTATCTCCCCTGAAACCGAAATGCGAACTTCCGAGAATATGCGACGACGCGACCTTGATTCCCTTCATCCCTAACCCGGACGAAGCGAGAGACGAATCCAGGAAGTGGATGACGTCGTAATTATGCCTTCCGCGCAACGAGCTGTACGCTCGCACGATTCCGGGGATGCGCGTGTAACGGATTACTCTGGATAGGTCCTGATTGGGGAGGAAGTCAGTGCCAACTTCGCAGCTTTGGATATTGATGCCTGATTCGATGAGGCCGCGGGTGAGATTTTCCACGAAAATCATTTCACCGGTTATAGTGGGTGCATTCTGCGTTTGGGAGACAAGAAGGACCCGCATAGTCTGAATCTGATGAAAAAATACTTTAAAACCATCAGTAGGGCTCCGGACCCGATGTTGCCGGGGTATCCCCAAAGTCAGGTTGCGCGTTAAGGACTAGACCGGTAGCATATCGCGTTGCCCGGGTTTATGAGCGGGTTGAACCGCCCTTATCAGGAAGTTCGATACCGTAGGATGCTAATGCGACGGCGAGTGATATCATTCCGGCTGGCAGCCGCATCTTTCCGAGGGCTTTTTTCATCATCGCCACATCCTCTTTGCGGAAGCATTTCAGCGCCAGCGCGAGAGTTGCATACAACGGAATTGTGAAGCTGACCAGGAGTGCGAGGTAGGCCAGATACATTGCTTTCGCAATATAGAAAGGAGTGTCCGGGCCGAGCAACCCGCTGAGGAATGCTGGTATGGATGAGGCGCCCGGGCTTAGGAGCACGATGAAGAGGAGGGTAATCAGCGCAGCGAGCGCGAGTTTCCACACTTCCGGGGGCAAGACGAACCCGAAATGCTTGTGCGAATAATAGCCCGACTGGATAGCGCTGACCGCGAACCCGCAGACAGCCGCTACCGCCGCCCCCTCCATGCCGAATCGGGGTATCAGGAGGATGCATGCGGCAAGGTTGATTGAGCCGGAGATCAGGAGCATTTTCAGCTGCACCTTGACAAGCCGCATGGCGGCAAGCGTCATGTAAAGCATGTACGCCATGACACGAAGCACGACGCCGAATGCGAGTATCGAGAGGACTGGCCCGGCCTGCCGGTATGAGTCTCCATAAAGAAGGGCCAGGATGTCCGGGGAGAAAACCATCATGACCAGGCCGAATGGAATCGTTATGAACAAGGACCAGCGCTGAGCCGTCTCAGTGACGGTGCGCATCTGCGCAAGGTCGTTTTTCCCGTACAGTTTCGACATGACGGGGAGGAATATGCTGCCGATGGAAGCGGGCAGTGTGAGGAGGATGGCGGCCAGCGTCGCGCTCACCGAATACATGGCCACCATCTGGATGGAGGTCGCAGGGTCGCTGAGATACCCCAACAGAAGCCGGCTGGCCGAGAGAATAAGGACGCTTAGGGAGGTGGCCAGGCTCATCATCAGCCCGAAGGGGAGTATCTCCGTCGCCATCTGGGACATGCCGATGCCATCCGATTCCGGAAGGTCGGCGGATTTCCTGCTGACCAGGAAGAACGAAAGGAGCGTCGGGGGGATGAACGAGAGCAGGAATGCCCCGGCGAGTGTCAGTGCCGAAGCCCCGTAAAGCTGGAAGAGGACGAGTGTGAGGGCGAGCTTGAGGGAGTTCTGGAACGCCTGGAGCATCTGTACGGTCCGGATGTCCGCCCTGCCGCGGATGAAGGACGTGTTCACTCCGAAGAGGTTGCTGAGCAGGAGGAAGGTCGAAAGCAGCCGCAGGGGCTCTGCGAGCTCGGGCTTCTGGTAGATTCCACTTATCATGTCGGCCCCGAGCCAAAGAACCGCCACGGTTACGATGGCAGACAGCGTCACGAGCTTTTGCGACATGCTGATTAGCGCGCGGATTTTCCCTTTCTCGGATTTGCCCTCGAAAAAAGGCACATACCTCGCAAGCGCGCTGGCAAGCCCAAGGTCATCGAACACGGCGCTCATCGATGTGACGCTCAAGGCGAGGAAGAACAGGCCCAGGTCATCCTGGCTTACCGCCCTTGCGATGATAATGCTGTAAACGAACGATATCGCGTAGAAAACCCCGCTGCCTGCAAGGCTCCACATGCTTCCCTTGGCTACGGCCTTGGAGTATTCGGAAGGCTCGTCGCTCCCCACGCAGTTCTCGGTTGCCTGACCCACGTTCAACCCTCACCCCGCCTGCAGGACAGCCCTACTAATGAGCGGAGGATGCCCCAGTCCGCCCCGTCAATGCCTAGAACGATGAGTCTGCCTTTTGCCATTCGGTTTGGATTGACGCTGCCTTGGTTTTTAATCATTTCCCGATGATAAGCAGGCAGCATCGCATTCGGGGCAGGTACCCCCTCGGCGCATTGAAGCGCAAAACCATGATATAAACGCTAGGGAACCAAGTTGGTACGATGAAGAAGGTCGTTGTCGCGCATTCCTGGAGCCGGAATATGGGGGATGCCGCCATGCTCCGGACGATAGTGGACATAATCCACGCCATATCCCCGGATATCAAAATCACCGCGCTGGTTTCCCATCCCGAATACACGGTTCCCAGGTGCAGGGGCATCGATGCCAGGATTGAAGGATGGCCCTGGCCAGTCCCGCAGCGGGAACGGAACATTTTCGACTATGCAGTCTTTTACCCCGTGATATACGCCAGCAACATGTTCTCAGCGCTGCTGTACCGCCTGCTCGGGGCGAGGATTTTCCTGCTTAACCGCAGGTTCGCCGGACCCCTTTCTAGCATCTTCGAATGCGACGCGTTCATCTGCCCCGGCGGGGACTTCATCGGCCCGAAATACTTCTTCCATTCAACGTTCGGGGAAATCGTGATGGCGATGATTCTCGGCAAGAGGATAATCGTATGCGCCCAGACAATCGGGCCATTCAGGGGGGCATTCGACCGCGGGCTGGCCTCCTTTGTCCTCAACATGGCGGACGTTGTAATCGTCAGGGAGGGGGCCACCGCGAAGCACATGATGGAATTGGGCGTGCGAAACGTGGAGGTCACATCGGACCTCGCATTCATGTTCATGGCCGGAGGGCATTGGAGCCGGGTCAGGAAACGGAAGGTAATCATTTGCCCTAAGAAAATCAGCGGCGACCGCAAGGCCTACATTGGAGGGATATCGAACCTGGCGAAAAGGCTCGTCGACGAACTGGGCTACGAGGTCGAGTTCCTAGCAAGCGACGCCTATGATTCGGACTTCCAATCCGAGATAGCGTCCACCCTCGGGGGAAGGGTGAGGCTGGCAGGCGAGGTATTCCCCCCGGAGGAGATAGCCCGGCACATGTCTGAGGCTGAGTTCGTCGTTTCGAGCAGGATGCATGCGATAATCCTTGCAACGCTTTCGGGAACGCCGTTTTTTGCGATCGGGGACAGCCACAAGTTCGAAGCGATACTGGGCAGCCTGTGCGATGACTGCACTATTGGCATCGAAGAACTTGACGAGAGGGGGATAGATAGGATTCTCGGGGCGATAAAGAATGGCAATGCGATTGCAGCCTCCATACGAAAAAAGTTCCCGCAGGTCCTGGCCAAGTCGATGAGGAATGCCGAGATACTCAAATCGAAATTCAGGGAGTGGGGTTTTGCAGATGGAAGATAATGCAAGGGGGAACCGCGTGGACATTCCGAAAAGGCCCGAGGTGGCCGGGCCGGGTGCAGTGGAAACCGTTTAAAAAAGAACTGTCGATATGTTTTCTCGCTTATTGGGCCCGCAGCTCATCTTGAACGGCGATCCGTTCAAGTCGCTCCGAGCCCAGTATAAATGGGCCCGTAGCTCAGCCTGAGTCCTTGCTTGTTTACTTTGCAATGGCTCCTGAAATGGTGGAGCGTTCGACTGATACAAACTTTTTAGGAAAAAGTTTGAACAAAAACTTCCTGTAAAGTTTGGAGAAATCGAAAGGTCGTGAGTTCAAATCTCGCCGGGCCCATTTTTCTTTTGTTCCCAGATTCCAGGTGCCTGTTTGTCTGCATGAAAATGGGCAAAAAGAGAAGGAACGGCTCAACGGGCCCATTTTCTCATTTATAATTACTCAGTATCCCCGATTGTTCCCCGCCCATGCCCCGGCATATGTCAGGATTTCGATTTTTCGCCATTTTTTGTACGGAAAATGTAAAAGTTGTCGTAGATGGTAACATTTTAAATAACAAGGCAACACGTATTTATCGGTGCGATTATGAAAATTAAACAGGAGATGAGGGAAGAACCGAAGCAAAACGACAGGAAAAAACCATTTGCCAGGTTCAAAGAGGCAATGGAGAGGCATTCCAAGGTGGCGATTGCCGCTTTCGCGGTATCGTTTGCGGTAGCCTGCGGCCCTGATTCGCCGGGCCAAGACAGCGGCCCGGATGGAGGCGTCGACGCCCAGACGGACGGTGGAACGACCGACACAGGAACCGACTCAGGCAATCCGACCGGCCTATGCGCGCAGTATGGCCCGGGCAATGCCAACAGGATAACGCTCACGCTCGGCCAGGAAACCAGGGTAGGCTCTGACGCATGTGAATCGAAGCTGGTCTTCGTGGGTATAATCGGCGAAGGAGAGGGAAACGAAGCGAGTTTCGGCATGTACGCGGCCCCGGAAACATACCCGCTCGGCTCGTGGGGGCTTACGGTGGGCGAGCAGAGGAACGTGCTTTTCAAGGGAACCGGCTGGACCAGGGTCGAGCCTTGTGAAATCAGCGCCCATCCATGCGAAATCAACCCTGCGACCCACACGACAAGCGGGGATACGGGCTGTACAGTCACCGTGGCCGCAGACAGGCCGTGGCTTCCGTAGCATATCTTATTTCTTTTCCTGCATTTTTTTTCCATGAAGATAGCCATCATCTCCGACCTGCACCTCGGATACGCGAGGTTCGAGTCCGATTCCTATATCCAGGCGGAGAGGGCGGTAGATGACGCGTCGAAAAAGGCCGACATCATTCTTTGCGCCGGGGATATTTTCGACATAAAAATCCCGAAGCTCGAGACGCTCAAGAAAGCCGTAGAGATTTTCAACAGGGCGGCCGTCCCGGTTTATGCAATCCACGGCAACCACGAGCGCAGGGCCAGGGATATGGTCAACCCGGTGCAGCTCCTCTCGGCCGGGACGGGGGTAAAAATTCTCCATGGCGATAGCGATGTTTTTGAAAAGGGCGGGGAGATAGTGCAGATTCTCGGCATGGGAAGCGTTCCCGAGGAATACGCGGAAGAGGCCCTGAAGAAGACCATGGAGAGGTTTGGAAAAAAAGAAGGCGCATTTTCCATCCTGATGCTTCACCAGTCCATCCGGGAGCTCGTCCCGGGCGCAAAGGACGAGATGTCCATCGAGTTCCTTGAAACGCTCCCTTTCGACCTGATTGTCAACGGGCACATACATGAGACGATTGTGAAGCTCGGGGGGAAATTCCTCATACCCGGAAGCACAGTGATTACCCAGCTCAAGAAGGAGGAGATGGCGAAAAAGGGATACTTCCTCTTCGACACGAAGGAAAGGAAGGCGCAATTCGTTGAAATCGAATCGAGGCCGTTCTTTTATGAGGAGATGAAGTTCGACAAGGCGACTGATTCGGACGTGCGCGAGCGGATACGCGGAAGGGTCGGGGAAATCAGGAAGGCGCATCCGGACTGCCTGATAGCGATTAAGGTGGACGGGACGCTCAAGGAAGGGCTTGCCGGAACGGACATCCGCCTTGACGGCTACGAAAATGTTTTCATCGAGAACCGCCTCGATGTCGAAAGCCTCACATCAAGGCTTGAGAAAATCAGGAGCGGCCGCGAGGCGAGCCTCTCGGTGCGCGATCTCGCCCTGCGCGAGCTTCGGGAGAAAACCGCGGGTAAAATCACATTGTTCGACGGCGCCGAGCTTTTCGAAAAGCTGGTCGAAGGGGCGGATGAGACGCTCGAGTACCTTGAGAAGCATAATAAAAAGGAGAGCAAATAACAATCAGTTTTGTTCCAACTTCGCCTTCATGTTCCTGCAGGGATGGCAGAGCCTGGTCAAATGCGCAGCGCTTAGGGAGGCATCAATCAACGCCTTTAGAAACGCTGTGGTTCAGTACCTGCGCAGGTTCAAATCCTGCTCCCTGCATTTCAATCTGATTAGAGGTCACTAACACCGAAGACCTCTAATCTGATAGCAAATCCGCTTTAGCGCTCTCTAATCTGGTCTAAATTTAGACCAGCGGGGTCCGTCCGACCGAGAGATGGTCTGAGGGCCAGAGAATAAAAAGACTGCTAGAAGGGTCAAGAGATAGACATTGCCAGGCCTCAATCATTTTTTATTTGTTTATTGACAGATTAATTTCTATGTCCCCGATTCGCATTTACCCTATTTTGCTTGTGCTGTTGTTGGCAGGCTGTGCGCAATCGCAGAAATGGGAAACATTTTCGGATGATAAATTCACGATGCAGTATCCGAAGGGCCTTGCCTTTTCCAATCAGGATAGTACTGAGATATTCAGGGAAGAATATTCCCCAGGTGACGGGTCTGCCTGCTCGTTCGTTGTCGAAAAGAAAGTTAATCAGCCATCATTGCAATCATTCGTAGAAACCCTTAAAGGGTTCTTTGCATCGAAAAGCGCCACCATCACGAACGAGTCGGATTCGGTTAATATGGTGGACTTCCATACTTCTATGACGGATAACCTAACGAATAAGATGTATGAAGGCCGAATCCGTCTGCTGGCCTGCGGCGACAGCACGATATATGTCATGCTTGCAAGCTGTGAAAAGGATGCTTACAATAAGAACAAGGAAATCTTCGAACAAGTCGTCAACTCCGCGCAGTGCAAGTCATGAATACAACGGGACTAGTGCGCAAGAGTGTTAATGAAAATCCATCTAGCCCTTACCATATCCTTCAGACCTCTGATCCAATCAGTGACTTTGCTCCCTGCAATTTATTCTGATTGGTAGACATCTAGCGTATTGTACTCGCCATCAGAAATTTTCCTAGATATGAACTTGAAAATGTGGGAAGTTTGGGAGAACCTTAAAATGACATATTCTTATTAGTAAACATGAAAGAATTACATATGGAAAATTCCTGGTTTTTAAT
>JAGVPF010000057.1 GCA_020052325.1 archaeon | reverse complement strand
GCGTGGCTCGTCATGCCTCCGGTGTCCGTGACTATGGCCGAAGCCTTCTTCATGCCAGGCACGAAATCCGGCGTGGTCATCTCGGTGACCATCACATCGCCGCGCTCCATGTTCTTGATTTCCTTTGAGTTGCGGACGATCTTGACCTTGCCCATCCCCATGCCCGGGGATGCGCTAAGGCCTTTCACGAGAATCTTCGCCTGCCCCACGCCCTGCGGCTTTGGCGCTTCCTTGACTGCGCTTTTTGTGTCTGCATTCACGAGCTCGCCCCCCGTTCCCTTCTCAATCCCCTTTTTATCAGTCAATGTCGTAATCGGCCTCGCCTGGACGATATATAGGTTCTCCTTTTCGAATCCGTATTCGATGTCCTGCGGATAGCCGTAGTGCTCCTCGATTTTCCTGCATATCTTTGCAAGGTCCTTGATTTCCAAATCCGAGAGCTTCTGCCTGCCCTGCGCATCCTCCTTGATTTCGACGCGCTTGTTCTTGCCGTCGATTTTTATCAGCATCCAGGGCTGCTTGGCAACGATTTTATCGACTATCTTGAACTCGTTCTTGTCCACGCGGTACGTATCGGGCGTTACCTGCCCGCTGACGACGACTTCGCCAAGGCCGTACGCCGTCTCGATTGAGAGGATGTCCGGGTCCTGGTAAAGCGGGTCTACTGTGAAGACGACGCCGGCCTTCTCGCTCTGCACCATCATCTGCACGACGGCCGCAAGGCCGACCTTCATGTGCTCGAACTTGTTTTCCACACGGTAGAAAATCGCCCTCGGCTCGAAGAGCGATGCCCAGCAGTCTTTCACCGACTTCACGACGTCCTCCGACCCGAACACGTTAAGGTATGTGGATTGCTGGCCTGCAAAGCTCGCCGTCGGGAGGTCCTCTGCCGTTGCGCTGCTTCTAACCGCGACGTACACCTGCCTGCCCACCATCTCGCAAAGCTGCTTGTATGAGGCGATGATGTCATTCTGCACATCAACTGGCATCGAGCCCTTGACAATCATCTCCTGTATCTGCTCGGATGCCTTCATGAGCGCGTCATTGTCATTGACATCCAGCCTGCCCAGAATCCTCGTTAAGGGCTCCCGGAGGTTGTTGGCTTCAAGATGCTTGTAATACGCGCCTGCTGTGACGACGAAACCGTTCGGAATCGGGAAGCCGTTCTGGAGCATCTCGCCCAGGTTCGCGCCCTTTCCACCGGCCTCAGCGAGGCTCTTCTTGCTAAGCTCCTTGAACCACATGACGTTTTTCATAGCACATACCCGCCGAATAAGACTGAGAGACCATATCAGATATCGTTTATAAAACTTGGCCGCTTTTTTCCATGCCTCGCTTTGCCAAAGCACCGCCTATATATCCCAAGATCAGGCCTGCCAAGCCCCACATCGGAATATAGAAAATCAGATCTGTAATAATGTTCCATATTGCCCCATAAACTCCCATCCATGTGTTTTTTGCGAACACCGCGAACAGCCAGTATGCTATTCGTCAGAGTGAGCAGGACCCCTCCCCCCGCCCCCGCAATCGCGGCATGAAGGAGCTGAAGCTGGCACTTTTTCACGCACGCGACTCCAATAAACACTAACAGGAGCAATTGAAACAAGAACGTTATCACTCCAAAAAATCGCAGCATGAGGTTTTGTCTCGCAGCTCCATTGATTACGCCTAGGAAGATTATCAGAAGAAAAGAGACACCGAGAATCCTGACTATTAAATTCGAGTCCATTCCACAACCCCTCAATCGGATTAAACCAGTTATCGTTTATAAAACTTTGGCGGGATTCCATCACAATGGCAGCTCCTCCACCTGAAATGAAGCTCATCGGGGCAATGCCCTGCTGTTTCGGATTTTTCTTCCTGATTGGGAGCGCGCTCCTCTTCAACGATGCGCTCCAGCAGTACCTGCTTGGGCAGAAAATCAGGAATACTCCGACGTCGAAGGCGCGCGCGGCGGCGATTGGCCTGGTGGAGCTTTCAGGCAAGGCGAAATGCCCCGAGAAGGTAATCAGCCCGATAACAAAAAGCCCCTGCGCGTATTACGAGGTCTGCGCCCAGTACTACTACAAGCACAAGAAATCGAGCGGCTGGCGCACTTTCCACCGCGACGAATCGCGCAATAGGTTCTATCTTGAAGACGACAGTGGCAAGATACTAGTTGAGCCGGACAAAGCGAACGTCAACATACCCGCCGACTTCACTTTCCAGGGGACATTGAACGACAAGCAGTTCTTCGGCCTCCTCCCCTCGAACCAGGTCGACCAGAAGGTGCTCAAATACCTGGAGGAGAATCCCAAGGCGGCTGAGGCCGCAAAGGGGATGTCTGGAAAGCAGCTGCGCTTCATGGAATACTATATCGCGGAAGGCGACCCGCTCTTCGTGCTGGGAAGCGCGGAGCCCCTCGAAGGCGCGACAAGCGCGGTTGCCGCAGAGAACCTCATCGTGCGGAAAAGCGCGCGGGACAAAATCATGCTGATAAGCGATTCGTCCGAGAAGAAGGTGCTGGGCGTCTTGAGCCTGAAATTCTACCTAGAGGTTCTCTTCGGCCTGTTCATGGTTTTCTTCTCGGTAATGGCGATAGCGGTATCCATCGGATTGTTCCTGGTGTGAAATATGGCTGAAGATAACACCTGCTGCTGCGGCGGACTTTTATTGTTCCTATTCGGGCTCGCCCTGATTATCGGGGGCGTGCAGAGGTACCTGCTTGCCCAGAAAATCAAGAACACGCCGACTTCGAAAGTGCGCTCGGCCGCTGTCGGCCTGGTCGAGCTTGCCGGAAAGGCGCGCTGCAAGGATACGGCGGACAGCCCGATATCGCATGTCCGCTCGATATACTGGCGCATCAAGGGCGAATATTACAAGCCCGGCAAGCACGGGGGATGGCGCGTCATATACAACGCGACATCCTCGGAGCCTTTCTTCCTTGAGGACGATACCGGAAAGATGCTGATTGAGCCAAAGGAGGCCGAAGTGGAAATCCCGCACGATTTCCTCAACGAAGGCCATCTCTCGGAAGGCGGCTTCATGGGCCTTTTCAAGAGCAAGGTCCTCGACCCGAAAGTGCTGGCTTTCCTCGCTGCGACGCCTGCGGCCAATTCGGCTTTCAAGAACCATTCCAGCTACGACCTTCGGATAACCGAGTGGTTCATCGCCGAAGGCGACCCGCTTTATGTGCTCGGGACCGCCGAGCCCGTTAAAGGGTCGATGAGCGCGATTGCCCACGAGAACCTGATTGTGAAGAAAGGCGCAAATGACGGCATCATGTACGTAAGCGATTCCGGGGAGACCAAGGTCGTGGAAAAGGTCTCAGGTTCGATATGGTGGATGCTTGTCCCGGGCTTCCTGATAGCTGCGATAGGTTTATTTTTCCTCTTATCATCGTTTATCCAGTGATATTATGGCCGGAGAAGTACTCATAATCTGCTGCGGATTTTTCGTGTTCGTGATAGCGCTATTGGCCGCTTTCTACGTGTTCTCGATATACAACGGGCTGATATCTCTCCGTAATAATATCGAGAAGGCATGGGCCAATATCGACGTGCTATTGAAACAGAGGACGGATTTGATTCCGAACCTTGTTGAAGTCGTCAAGGGCTACATGAAATACGAGAAAAATGTGCT
>JAGVPF010000093.1 GCA_020052325.1 archaeon | reverse complement strand
GACGGTCTGGAGCGTCCTAAGGTGCAGCGCCCCGTCGGATTTGGCCAGGTTCTCTGCCGCCCTCATGAGGTTCAGCGATGCCTGGAGCTCGCCCTCGGAGGATATCACGACCGCCCTGCGCTCGCGTTCGGCCTCGGCCTGCTTGGCCATCGCCCGCTTCATCTCCGCCGGAAGCTCGATTTCCTGTATCTTTATCGCGGATATGTCCACGCCCCATTCAGAAGTCTCCGCGTCGACGATTTTCTTTATCGCCATGGCGATTTTCTCCCTTTCCGTCAGCACGGAATCGAGCTCGCTGTTTCCCACAACATCGCGGAGCGCGGCCTGCGTATACTGCCTCACCGCGAAATCGAAGTTCTGTATCTTGAGGACCGCGGCGTCAGGCCTCTCGACCTTGTAGTATACGACCGTGTTGACAAGCACCGGGATGTTGTCCTTCGTAATCACTTCCTGCTTGGGGATGTCCGCCGTGGTGATTCTCATGTCGACCACGCGCAATTCCTGCAGCATGGGCCATAAAATCGTCACTCCGGGTTCGACGGTCCTGACGTATTTTCCGAGCTGGAAAAGGATGCCTTTCTGGTACTGGTAAAGCACCCGAACCGAACCGAGAACCACAAAGCCGATAATTACAACCAGCGGCAACAAGCACAATCCGAGAAAATCCTCCACTGCCATGGTTCCTGTATGCCCGTATTAGCTATTTAATCCTGCCATACCTGCGCCTGCTTACTGCCCGTTCCCGCTGAAAAAACCGTCCTTTTTCATGCGGGGCAGGGCGATAGCGAAACCGATGATGATGGCCGCCCAGAAGGCGAAGACGAGGAGCATGTCGTTTTCCTCTACAAAGCCGATGTCCACGGGCACTGCGCCCTTCAAGAGTGAGACGAACACGCCCACGAAGACGGGGACAAGCGAAAAGCACAGTATGATGAACAGCGAGAACGCCACCATGACCGAGGCCTTGCCGAACCTCTCCTTCTCTTCCGCATTTTTCATCGACTTCTCAAGGAGCCAGCCGATGACCGACAGCGCGATTACGCCCAGAAACGCCAGGCCCGCGGCAAGCAGGCCCAGGTTGAAAACCTCACTGTTCATGGTTGCATCCCCGTATGACCATCCCATCAGGAGGTATTTAATCCCCCCGCGCGCAAAGCCTTCCCATGGCACTCGATTTAGGCATCAACAAAATAACGAAGATGCTTTCAGAGAAGGAAAAGAAGCTCGATATCGTCCTGGCCGAGAACCGTAAAGTCGTGCGCTCATGCTCGAACGCAATAAAGGCCATGCATGCCTATGACATGAAAACCGCCAAAGCGCACCTCAAGGACGCCGAGGAGGCGCTCAAACCGCTCGCCTTGTACGCAGATGATTTCCCCGGCCAGCTCGCCCACATCTACCAGGAATATGCCGAAGCGCAGATTGTGCTTTCCGCAATCGAATCCAAGAAAATCCCAAGCTATGCCAAGCTCAAGGTGCCCGAGATACCTTTCCTGCTGGGCCTTCTTGACGCCATCGGCGAATTCAAGCGCGAGATGTACGAGTCGCTGCGGCGCGGTAACAAGCACGAGGCCGAATTCTACTTCAAGATGATGGAGGAGGTCTATGACGAGCTCCTTCCGCTCCGTTTCTCGAACTCGGTGCTCCCGGAATTCCGGAAAAAGCAGGATTCGGCCCGCCACCAGATAGAGCAGGCGCGGGGCGAGCTTCTCTGAGGCGTTGACATGGGACAACCGGCACTGAAAGGCGGAGGCCCGAAAGAAGAGCTGACGGCCGAGCAAACCCAGAAACAGGAGTCACGGCTTGAATCGAGCCTCGGCCCGAGGGGGATGAGCAAGGGTGACATGCTTGGCAAGCCGGAAATCAAGGGCATGCTAAAGGACATGAAGGGAAGCATCGGCGGCGCGGTGAAAGGGTTCTTCGGGCGGATGCTGGGCAAGAAATAGGCGCCTCAATAGGAGAACCGGTCTGTCTTCCGGAACAGCTTGTCATAATTAAGATTTGCGCCTTCGGCGACCTCTTTCAAAAACTCCATCCCCGCATCGCTGTCTATGTTCATCATGGCATTGAAATGCTTCCTGGCCTCCACGTCGTTGCCAACCGCCAGGCTGAAGAGGAAGGCGAGCTGCTCAGTCTCCTCGCATGTCCGTATCCTGTCAAGCGCCTGCAGCAGCTCGAAGCCCTTGTCGTACTGCTGGAGCCGGTAATACGCGATGCATGCGTGGATGGCGCACATGACCATGTCCGCCTCGTTGCGCGCCAGGTTGAACGCACGGCGCGCCTCAAGCACGGTCTCCTCGTATTTCTCCCCCCAGAGCGCGGCTTTGGCAAGCAGGAAATGGGCGACCATGTCGTCAGGGTGCTCGCCAACATACTGCCTCGCAAAATCATAGGCCTGCCCGAAAGCCTTGTTGTTCAGGTACAATATCAGCTGCCTTTGGTATGCCTCGGGTTTCATTAACGCACCTATGTCCGGATGTGTTTTTCAGGCTGGGATTTTAAGCATTGGTTTCTCAGCATCCATTCATGGGAAAGCCCAAGGAAACCGTATCGGACCTAGGATGCCTTCTTGCAGGCATGTCGCCAACGCACGTTCCGGGAAAATACTACCTCGCTTCCGTGGACGAGTCGCAGCTCATGGCGCTTGCGGGCTACCTGGATTACGTCCTTGCAATCTTCCGCGAGGAGGAAGGCCTCTCAGTGGTGGTTTCCGAGGATATCAAGGCCGAGGTTGCGGAACTCAGCGATAAGGAGCCAATCGGGCCCTTCGCCCTTATCACCCTCGGCGTGAACTCGGACCCCATGGCGGTGGGCTTCCTGGCAAAAATCGCCGCTGCCCTTGCAGCAAAAGGGATAAGCGTGAATGCGTATTCGGCGTACCATCACGACCACGTCCTCGTCCCGTTCGAAAAAAAGGATTTGGCGATGCGGACGCTGGATGCGTTGTCCAAATCCGGGGTTTAGGCTTTTGCGCAATTCATCGCGATGATGGCAGCGAGTTCTTTCTTCCGCCCCAAGAGCCTCGCTTCCGTCTTGTACTCCATCGTGAGGCGGACAATCGGCTCGGTTCCTGATGCGCGGATAAGGAACCAGCCGTCAGGCTCATCGACGCGTATGCCATCATCGTTCCTGGCCTGCCCTTCTATTCCGAGCTCGCGCACCATATGAACGATTCCCTCCATCGCCGCGCGTTTGTCCCTGGCCGGGAACTTCTCCCGCGCCATTGGGTTCTGGGGGTAAAGGGTTTTGAGTTTCGAGAACGCCCCCTCTTTGCAGAAAATCTCCGTGAACTTGGCCGCGGCAAGGACGGCATCCGGAACATGCACGCCATCCCGGTAAATGTACTCTCCGCAGGGTTCGCCGCCAAAAAGCGCCCCGCACTCCTCAAGCGCGTCCCCCACATAGGTGCTGCCGACCGGCGTAATCGTTATCTGTCCCCCCGCCTTTTCCACGACATCCCGTATCGCGAGCGATGACTCGACCGTGGATACGATTTTGCGGTTGCGCGGGACCCCCATCCCCAGCTCGTGCTCAATCATGATGGCAAGCTGGACATCCATGGGAAGCGCCTCCCCGCGCTCATCGATGACCATGCACCTGTCCCCGTCGCCGTCATGCGCAATCGCGAAATCCGCACCCGTATCCCGTATGAGGGAGGGGAGGTAGGAAAGATTGGCCGCGCTCGGTTCGGATGCCCGGTTGAAGCAGCTCATCGATGCGTTGAGGCTGACGACTTTGGCTCCGAGGTCGCTGAGAAGATAGGGCGTTATCGCTGATGCCGCCCCGTTGCAGTCAATGATGATTTTCGGCCTTCTTTTTCCAATCGCCTTGCAGTCGACCATGCTCTTTATCGCAATCTTATGGCCCTCGACAATATCCGAATCATGGATGAGTGGGCCATGGATGATTGTGCCGCCCTGTCCGCTTGCCGGGTTCGCGCCTTCGCCCGCCTTGTATCTCCTTGTCATCTCCCCCTCAAGCTCCTTGCCTATCTCCTTCCCGCCCTCAATCAGCTTCAGGCCGTTGTACTCGGGAGGGTTGTGCGAAGCGGTCAGCATGATGCCCCGGCACGCATGTATTTTCGTCGCAAGCGCCACTGTCGGAGTCGGTACGATGCCAAGGTCAATCACTTCGGCTCCGGCTGCGAATGCGCCCTGGCAAACCGCTTCAAATAAGGCGGGGCCGCTTTCCCGGATGTCGCGCCCGAGAGCGAGTCTTTTTCCGCAGAATATGGCAGCTATCCTTGAAGCAAGGGCTGGAGTGATATCCTGCCCGTAGATGCCCCTTATTCCCGATGTTCCGAACATCAATCCCACTTTGTCCAAAACTGATTTAAATTTGAGCTGCCACTAGCATGCATGGTCTCATTTTCCCAAGCTTCCGAGAAGCGCGAGGAGTGCGGCGTCATCGCCATCGTCTCGAAAAAGGGCGAGGACGTCGCACCCTATCTATATCGCGCGCTTGTCGCCCTCCAGCACCGCGGCCAGGACGCCGCGGGATTCGTCGTATTGGGAAAGGACGGCCTCACCGCACGCCGGGGCCTCGGCCTTGTGACAGATATCTTCGCATCCTCGGATATGGGCCTTGAAGGGCACATGGGAATAGGCCATACACGGTATCCCACCACCGGGCGCTGCCTCATACAGGACGTCCAGCCCTCGGTCATCGGCGACATCTCCGTTGCCCATAACGGCCATCTGGCCAACTATGACGCGGTCCGCGCAGCACTCGAAAAGGCGGGATACGCCTTCACAGGGACAGTGGATTCCGAGCCAATCGCGTTCCTCCTGGATTCGCAGCTGAAAACCGGGAAATCCATCGAGGACGCCGTCAGGCATGTCATCGCGACGCTCGATGGCGCTTACTCGGATGTCGCCATCATCGGGAAGCAGCTTGCGGTCTTCCGGGACCCGCATGCAATAAGGCCTCTCGTATGGGGCGAGAACGAGCGCTTCATCTCGTTTGCGAGCGAAAGCTGCGCACTCGATGTGAACGGCATCCCGTATAAGGGCGATGTCGAAGGGGGCGAGCTGATAGTCCTCAACCCAAAAATGGAGCGCAAAAGCCTCCTGCGCAAGGAGCCCCGGCACTGCATGTTCGAATATGTGTACTTCTCAAGGCCGGACTCGACAATCAACGGAAAGGCCGTTTATGAGGTGCGAAAGCGCCTGGGGCAGGTGCTTGCAAAGGAGCATCCGGCGAAAGCAGACATTGTCGTGGCAGTGCCGGACACGTCCAGGACCGCGGCCGAAGCATACGCGAAATCCCTGAACATGACCGTCGAGGAAGGCCTGATAAAGAACCGCTACATCGGCCGGACGTTCATCATGGCCAACCAGGAGAAGCGGAGCGACAATGTCCGGCTGAAAATCAACCCTGTTGCCGGGCTTGTTGGCGGGAAATCGGTCGTCCTTATCGATGACAGCATCGTCCGCGGCACCACGCTCAAGGAAATCGTTGCGCTTGTCCGGAGCGCCGGGGCGAGGGAGGTCCATGTCAGGATAACCTGCCCGCCTCTGCGCGCACCCTGCTTCTACGGCGTGGACATGAAGTCCTATCGCGAACTCATCGCGAACCGGAAAAGCGAGGATGAAGTCGCGAAATTCCTGGGGGCCGACAGCCTTGGCT
>JAGVPF010000078.1 GCA_020052325.1 archaeon | reverse complement strand
TGTTACATATGCAATTGGGTTTGTTATATATGTAACAAAATCCGAGCATCAATCGGAGGCGTCAGGATGGAAAGCACCTCGGAGCTCGTCTGGCTTTATATAAAGCAAAGGCCGTTTTTGAAGGAAGTCCTGCGGCAGGGGGTCGTGAACTACTCGGCGCTCGCGCGCAGGATATCAGCCGACGCTTTCGGCAGCAAGAAGCGGCAGAACGCCGTCAAGATGGCTCTGATCCGCCTGGGCGGAAGGATGGATGAGGTCGAATCCGACCTGGAGGCCAGGATTCTTTCCGTCCTTAAGAGGAGCTCCATGGTGATGAAAACCAAGGTCGCTGTCGTGATATCCAAAAGGGAGCTTGAGGGCATCCACCCGCTATCGAACGTCAAATCCGGCCGCCACATCACGTACATCATCGAGCAGAAAGAATTGGAAAAAATCCACCCGAAAGCGCTCTGGAAAAGGGAGGAGAACCTGAACCTTATCATCATCGAGAGCCCGGAGGATGTCGAAGAGGTGCCCGGCGTGATATCCTACATCCTCGGCTCCCTCGCCTCGGAAGGCATCAATATCGTCGAGTTCATCTCCTGCTACACGGACACGCTCCTTGTCGTCCGGCAGGCCGATACCGAGCGCGCCTACCGCATTCTCTCGAGCATCATGGGATGATTAGATTCATCCGCCCGACATGTTTCCGATATCGTCAAGCTCGCCCGAAAAGAGGAGGTCGAAGAAGTCGCGGACCAGCATCCCGGCGTATCTCCTCGTGAGCGCATGCTCGGCCCGCCTTGCCACCCTGCGCAGCTGCTCTGGCACGGCCGCCCGTTCCGCATGGACGGTGATGGCTTCAGGCCTTGCGACAGCGAAAACCTTCCCGTGCATCTCGGCCGCGCGTGTCCTTATCATGTCGATAAGCTCGGGCACGCTCATCCTGCCCTTGAACGTTTCCGCGGGCGCCTCGATTACGGTCATGCCCATTGCCAGGCTGTCGCCTCCAAGGACGTACCCCTTCCCGCCATCCTGCCTGATGAACGGCAGGGTCTTATGCTCGTCCGTCTCGAAATGGGTGCATATCCCGAAGCTCTCGTGAAGTTCCTGCGCCAGCGCGTAATTCGTCTGATTCACCCAGAGCCTCCTGTTCCCGACATGTTTCCGGTTGACCTCGCGGAGGAAGCTTTTCAGCTGCGGGTTCTCGACCCTCACTTCGTCCGCTTTCGAATGCAGGCTCGGGTTCCACATCGCGATGGTGTCGAACCTTTGGGCGAGCATATGCGCCTGATCGAGCGAAAGTGCGCCCGTATCAACCGCGCTGTATAATCCCACTATGGGCACCGGGAGGCTTGGCGAATTGAAATTCACCGGGTGCGCTATCCCGAGCGCGGCAAGGTTGTTCTTCTGGAGCGAGAATAGCACATCAAGCATCTCCTTCATGCCCATGCCGCTGAAATACGACGGCATGTCCAGGCGCTCCCTTCTTGAAAGGATGCCGCGCGTCAGGTAGTCCCCGACGTTCGCGTTCTTCATGAGCACCAGAAAATGCGGCCCGTTGGGCTCTTTTAGGGGTGCTGTCAGCTCTGTTGCTGGAACGGGAAGGAATCCGAGCCAGTGGCCCGCCCAGGACATGAAGTCGAAGGCCGTTTTCGAGAAGCTGTTATGGGTTGTAAGCGCGTAATAATCGATGTGATAGAAGAGCGCCTTGCGCAGGTTGTCGGTGAGGTATGAGACGCCATCGTCGTATTTTACATTGCCCCACCTGGTTGTGTTGCCATCAGGACCAACGAGCGGCGGGCACATCGAGCCGAAGTGCGTGTGCGGGTCGAGGAACATCTGGTTCGGCTTCTTCTTCGCGGCATCCCCGCATACCCTGCCTACGACAGCCGCCACCATCTCCTCGCTTGCGCCCGGGGGGAGCAGCGTCTTGCGGAGATACTCCTCCCTTTTCAGCGTTGCGCCATTCGGATCCGGATTGTACCAATGTACCGCCACCGAACCGTCGGCTTCGCGCGTGGCCAGCACGCAGAAAGATGAGCTTTTGCCATCCAGGGCGCGGTTGAAAATAAGCTCGTTATCCTGGTACAGCGCCTTGCCAATCGGCCTCTCATGGAGTGGTGCATGCTTTGCCAGCGGAAAGCCGGCCTTTGCCATGCCCTCGACCAGCCTTTCTTCCACCTGCCCCCTGGCGATCAAACCAGCCATTCTCCCACCCGTATACTATTGTGTGTAAAAGTGTTTATAATGGGGTTGGAAGCCCGGAAATTAGGGCTAATGCCAGGCTGAGTAAAACGTCGCCCATTTTCCCGAAAGGGAAAATCAATGGGCGAAAACGGGCCAATCGTGAAATCCTTCGGATTTCACTTCCCTCCCGAATCCCCTAAGCAAGGCTGGGGCGGGACGGGGGTGAAAAAAAGGGATTCGGGCCCGGTGCGTTCGAGATTTTCAATCTCGTGCACCCGGCCCTACATTGCTACTGATACATTCACGGGCCCGGTGAGATTTGAACTCACGACCTTCGCCTTGCACCTTTTTAGTAAAAAGGTGCCCAAAAACGGGCAGTTATTTTTACTAATTAGGAGAGCGTCGCTCTATCCATTTCAGGCCGTACCTGAAAGACGAGGCTTTCAGAACCGGCAAGCTGAGCTACGAGCCCACTGATTATGAGAATGCGCGCATGAATTTAAAAACCGTTTTCAGCATCCTTTACCCATGATTCTGCCTCTGTCCGAGCTTATCAGCCGTGCTGTCGAGCAGGCTCTTGAGGACCGGGTCGCAGTTTCATTCTCCGGAGGCCTGGACTCCACCGTAATCGCCTCAATCGCGCGCAAGCATGCGGATGTGGAACTGTTCACGGCCGGCGTCGAGGGGAGCGAGGATATCGAATATGCGGACAAGGCCGCATCCGCGCTCGGCCTGCCGCTGACCGTGGTTAAGATAGACGAGGAAAAGGCGATGTCCGCATATGCGCGCTGCCATTCCCTCCTTCCGATGGATTTCCTCAAGGTCGAGATACTCGTGCCCGTGCATTGCGTCGCTGAAGCGGCGGCCGAAAAAGGCCACAAGGTCATGCTTTTCGGCTCGGCCGCCGAAGAGCTTTTCGCGGGTTATGAGCGCTACTATGTCTGCAGAGACGAGGGCAAGGATGTAGATGCGCTCCTGCGCGAAGAATTCCGGACCCTCCCCCAGCGTGATCTGGCCTATGTCAAGAAGGTGTGCCGCTCGTCCGGGCTGGATTCCCGTTTCCCATTCTACAACAAGGAGCTTGCCAGCATGATGTTCTCGGTTCCAATCGAGGAGCGGATGGACGACCGGACGCTGAAAAAGGGCATCCTCCGCGAAGCCGCCAAATTGCTCGGGGTTCCGGCCATCGTCATAGGAAGGAAAAAGAAGGCGATGCAATACGGTTCAGGGGTCCACAAGATGCTTTTCCGCCGCGTGGAAGAGATTAACCGCACATTTCCCGGCTCATAGCCTTCTCAATGCGGCTTCGATTACATTGCTTATCAGCATGGCCACCGTCATCGGCCCCACCCCTCCGGGAACCGGGCTGCAATGCGCCTTCTTTATCACGTTCTCGAAATCGACATCCCCGACCGTCTTGCCGCCGATGTTCCCGGTGCCGACATCGATGACATAAGCGCCTTCCCTGACCATGTCCGCCTTTACCAGGTGGGGCTTTCCCGCTGCGGAAATCAGGATGTCCGCTTTTTTCGTATGCTCGGCAAGGTTTCCTGTCCTGGAGTGGCAGATTGTAATCGTCGCGCTGCGCTCAAGAAGCATGAACGCGAGAGGCTTACCGACCACGTTCCCCCTTCCAATGATCGTGACATCCTTCCCGGCAATATCGACCTTGTAGTAGTCGAGCATCTTGATGATGCCCATCGGCGTCGCCGGCATGAACGTTTCGGATATCCCGAGGAACATCCTGCCCATGTTGGTCGATGTCCAGCCGTCCACGTCTTTCCCCGGGTCTATCGCCTCGACTACGCGCGGATAGTCTATGTGTTTCGGCAGCGGAGACTGTACGATGAACCCGTCGATGGATGTGTCCATGTTCAGCCTTTTCACAAGCCCGAGCAGTTCGGATTCGCTCGCGTTTCCATCAAGCCGGAACAACGTGGCAAGCATTCCGATGGATTCGGCCTTCTGGATTTTTTTGCGGACATACAGTTCGGAAGCTGAATCATTCCCCATGAGGATGATGGCCAGGTGCGGCGCCCGCTTCATGGTCTTGACGATATGCTTCGCGTTCTCGATGATGCCCGAAGCAGGTTCCCTGCCTGAGAGGGTCGTGTACATGAAAATGATTTGCCCGACTATTAATTTAAAACGGCATGGCTGGGATACCATTTTTATAACGTTACCCCCCATACTCCAGAATATGACACATGTTTCACACTCCCCCCAGTCTAGGACTCGCGAGATGACGAGAACCCTTCTGTCCGAGTCCTTCAAGAGGGGGGACGGCCCATGGAGGAACGAGGCGAAGCTGGCATTCCGCGCATTCCACACTGAAGGCGGGGACCGGATTTATCCGCCCAACAAGGAGAGCGTTGTATACTCAGAGCGCCTTATTGCCAAGATTGAGGGGGCGGCGCAGCATGTAAAATGCAACTTGCGCGGTATGTGGCTGTCCGGAGTCCATTTCATCCCGGGCATGGAACTCGTGCACATGCACCACCCAGAAGGATTCTTCCTGACGGATGTAAAACGCGGGTTCAGCCCAATCATCGTAGGGCGCGACCAGATACTATTACAGTGCGGCGAGCACCCCTTCGTTTTCGGGTACACGATTCAGACAGACCTCAATCCCATCTTTGCGCACGCCATAATCCCCGAGAGTTTTTTCTGATTGCTTTATAAAAGTTATTCGGCAACGTGTCATAGATTGGGCCTGTAGCTCAGCTCGGTTAGAGCGACGGTCTTATACGACACGTTCTAGCACAGTTGTCTATACGACTGAGTGCCTATGAAAGCCGTAGGTCCGGAGTTCCGCCTCCACATTGTTCGACGATTCGAACAATGGGGCACAAAGAACGAACCATCGTTCTTTGTTGTTTAGGAAAAGGCGGCCCAAAACCGGGTCGCTATAACGGCGGAACGGAATTCAAAAGGTTCTCCTGGTTGATTTATTCATAACCAGGAATCCTGCGGCTCTCCGCAGGCCCAATTTTCCTTTCTTTAAACCAATGCCAGCAGAAGCCATGCCTCATGGAAATTGGGCACAACCATGTTCCGTAGAACATGGTGCGCCTTGTTCGGATTGCCGAACAAGTGCGAGAATTGGCGGCAAGCCACGACAGGCCCAATTTTCCTTTCTTTAAACCAATGCCAGCAGAAGCCATGCCTCATGGAAATTGGGAAAGAAGTGGCGGCAAGCCACGACAGGCCCAATTTTCCTTTCTTTAAACCAATGCCAGCAGAAGCCATGCCTCATGGAAATTGGGAAAGAAGTGGCTGAGCGCCGCAGCGATTTCACTACAGCCCAATTGAATCCGCCTGATCGCCCTACAATTTTATTTTTCTCCTGTATTTTATGTAAGTCGCGTAATCGATGTACTTCTTCTTCGCGATGTAGTCCTTCGTTTTCGGCGCCTTGTCCCTCGCCGCTTCAATCCGGTCGGTCACGACAATCGAGAACGAGTCGCTTCCGGCTCCCGAACCGAACGAGGTCATGAGAATCCTCGCGCCCGGCTTCGCCTCGTCAAGCACCGCGCTGAGGCCGAGCGGGGTTGCGCCCGAATAGGTGTTCCCGACAATCGGCGTTAACAGGCCGGCCTTGAGCTTTTCGGGAGGAATCCCGAGCTTCTTGGCCGCTTCGAGGGGGAACTTGCCGTTTGGCTGGTGGAACACGACATAGTCGTAATCCGCGAGCTTGGTCCCCAGCTTCTGCAGCAACCCCTGTGTCGCGCTGATGATATGCCTGAAATACGCGGGCTTGCCGGTGAACCGGCCCCCGTGCGTCGGGTAATCGGCATGCTGCCTGCGCCAGAAATCCGGCGTATCCGTAGTGAACGAGAACCAACCCTCGACTTTTGC
>JAGVPF010000118.1 GCA_020052325.1 archaeon | reverse complement strand
GTGATGGAGCAGATGAAGGCGATTATGGGGTAGGCGAGCATCAGCATGAACCCGAACATGTAATCCCCGCAGTAGACATGGCCGAGGCCGCACCAGAAGAATGATAGGATTGCTGCGAGGGCAGGGCTTTTGCGCTCTTCGACCGCGGGTTGCACGGTCGGGGATTGTACCGGGACTTGATTGGCACCGGGCTGGCCGGGCGATGGCTGAAGATTCGAGAAGTACATCTGCCTTACGCCGCATTTCGGGCAGATTTCAGCCTCCACGAATATTTTTTCGCCGCATTTCGAGCAGAACTTCATTTCCGGAATGCAATCACCGTCTTTTTAGGATTCTGGATACTGATTGACCTCAATTCTTTTTATTTACACCATTCCGGTGCGGGCGTATCCAGGTGCGGGATTCCGCGGCCTGCGGCTTAGCAGGCGGGCTTATTTGTCCGCAAGGTAATCTATGATGCCTTCATAATCAGCAATCAGTTTCCGGACTAGCGCTTTCGCATCAACCGCGTTTATCACGCGTCCGGCTTCGGGTTTTTCAGGCATCTTCACACCGTCAATCTTCGAGAATATACTTGGACAGAAACTCCTTAATAAACCTTCTCGCTTCCCCCGGATGGGCTTTCTTCTTAACCGGTTTTCCTTGTTGGCTGGAATCATCGTTCTCGCCCCATTTCGCAATCCGTTCCATCATCCGCCCCTCAGCTTCAGTTTCCTCCGGACGCGACGGCCGCCACAACCTGAAAACCCGGCCGGTCCTTGGCCCGGCATAGAGCTTTAGGTTGATTTCAAGAAGAGCGATTGCCGCGGAGAAGGCGGTCGACTTGTTGCCTTCCAGGAACGGATGCCTGCATGCGATGGTGAACAGTATTTCACCGGATACATAGAGCGCGTTTTCAATGAAAGCCGAATCGGAATATTTGTGGCTTCCCAGGCGGTAGCATAAAAGGTCGATATCCACATCGGTCCTCACGCCGCATGGATCGAATTGCCCGTGCGCCGCCCTATGGCGTATGATTTCCCTGTTGATGAGAATCAGGGATTCCTTGTCCGGCATGTATATCCCGCACGGCAGCTGGAATATGCCGCTTGGAGTCCTATCCGATGCCATGCGAATCCCGCGCAAGGCCGTTTATTAACCGCTCAGACAGCGGATTTCCGCAGTCGTTTCCTGCCCGCGGAAACGCTCCGTGCCGCGGAATCCTTTATTTACCGGATTGCGCGTTCTGCCACGGTGGTCTCATGAACAATGAAAAGTTTATCTGGGCACTGGGGCTGTACGCATGGGACGGACAATCCCTTCGGTGAGCTTTCGGCTCGAAGAGAGGCTTTCGCGATGGAAGAATTTCTCGGCGCACCTGGACAGGAGGGAGAAGGAGGCGTTTCTCCGGCTTCTCGCAATCGTAAGGGAAAGAAGGACCGCCATAGACGCCGCGGACGAGGAAGACATAGCCCTAGCCGTGCTGCTGGCCATGCTCGTTTATCTGGAGGGGAAGGATGATTCGGACGGGCAATCGCGTCTTTGACTCGCTCCTTTGCTCGGACGCGATTATTACGTTGCGATGCGCCGACTCGGCATGGCTGTCCGAGATGATTTGGCGCCTGATGGCCAGGAATGCCACGGAAGGCGTTCTGTACCTCCAATGGACGGACTACCATAAAAGATACTGGAGCTTCGATTACGAGCGGTTTGTGCGCATTTGCGGGGCCGATGCGCGGGATGCGATGCAGAACGTGCATGTGCTTAGGGCGTTCACCAAGGATAACAACGATGTGGCTGCGAACTGGGACGTTCCGGGTGAATACAAGCTGATAGTTCTGGATTCGCTTTCCGAACTGTATGCTGATAGCGGAAGAGGGCGCTCGGATGGCGGGGGAACGCTCACCTACGCGATTGGCAAGTTCGTCCAGCTCTGCATACGGAAGCGGGCGACCGGAATAATCATGGACAGGCGGACGGGATATCTCCACGAATATCTTTCGCAGGTTTCGTCCGTGATAATCGACGTCGGCGTTTCGCGGGATATCACTGTGAAGGTGCTGAAGCACCCTTGCCTGCCGGACCCCACGTTTTGCTACCCAAGGGACAGGCAGTATAGGCTTTCGGGGTGGCTCTGATGCTGGTGAACATCGTCCATGCGGGCGAGCGGATGCATTTGATTTATCCGAGGCGAACTGCGAATGAGGGAAGCGGAGGACGAGATGCAGACGAGACGGGGCGAGTCGAAACAGCAGAGGATTACGTTCCTTCGTTCTATCTCATTTCTTCTGAACCCGACTACGCGCTCGATGCCGTTGAAAAACACCCTTTGGTCTCGCGCTGCGTCATCGAGGAAAGATACCCCAACATACACGCGAGCTCGCGAGCGCGGGTTTTGAGGGTTTTTGTTTCGAGCCGCGAGTTCCGCAAGGTTGTTTCGGACGTTTCGCGCCTTGGCGAAACTGCGGAAGTGACGATTCCGCACCATTACCGGTATGTTTTGGAGAAAGGATTGCGCTTCTTTGAGCCCGAAGGCCCGCTTACGACCGCGCTCATGAAGAAGGGGGAGAGGATTCCTGAGGCTGACGTCGTGTTCACCCACGGCGGCGATTCGTTCCTCCGGAGCTATCCGGGCGTGCTGGTGTCGAAAATCGGATGCTTCCTGCGCCATTCCATCCACATTGATTTGGATGAGAGCGGGCATTATGACATCTATGGGGATGATGGCGGCAGCACGCGCCTCGCGCGCGTGATGGAGCTTTCCCGTTTGACAGGAGTGAAGCCGGACATTGTTTGCAGGGTGACGCCCGGCAAATTGAATACGTTTCTGCACATGCGCGCGGCCAAAGCGCGCGGATATCTGATTCCTGACAAGAAAAAAGAAATGGAAAAACCGAAAACCCTTGAGATGCTCCGGCGCATGGACAGGGGAGGGACGATATTCTATCCCAAGCCCGGCGTCTATTCGAATGTAGGGAAGTGCGACTTTTCCAGCATGTACCCGCACATCATTGTTCGGCACAATATCAGCCCTGAGAAGATGCACTGCACCTGCGGGGATGATGATGTATTGCCGGTGTGCGGGTGGCGCGTTTGCAGGAAGAGAGGGATAATTCCTGACGGCATTGAGGCGGTCCTGCTCCGGCGGCTGGAATTGATACACCGGCTTCGGGAT
>JAGVPF010000113.1 GCA_020052325.1 archaeon | reverse complement strand
TTCATCCCCCCTTCCACCCATTTCACGCGCTCCTTGACCGCGCCGCAATTGCAATGCGCTTCATCAAGGCACACGCCGTCCTTTCGGACGAGCGATGCGACCTGCGCGATTTCCTCAAACGAGGCGGTTTTTTTTCCGGGGATGACGTTGCCCGCGATATAGATGTGTATTCCTATAAGGGTGTCCTGTTCGCTGTCGGTGCTATGAACCCGGGCATCAGAGCAGCGTACAATCAGGTAGTCCGCCTCGCCAGCCAGGATTTTCAAGTAGCGCTGGTGGGCGGTCATCGGTGCGCCCTTCAATACTGAAACGTGCTCGCTGTTGCCATGGAGGATGAGTTCCAGCGATTCCGATGCGGTGAGCCTGTCCAATACGTGTTTTTCGCGCAATTCCCTGAGCCTGGATTCGGTATGGAGGTCTCTTGAAAATTGCCCCCGCTGTTCTTCTTGACGCCTGGCCTGAAGCGGGCTTTCTTTTTTGTGGCTTGTCATGATTTATTTGGAGTCAAACTGTTTTTAAATGTTGCAAAAACTGCTCTGAATTGAGTGGCCTTCCCATATGGGGAGAAGGCGGTTTTTTAAACCTTGGAAGATATTTGGAATTGCAAACATGCCAATCATGGGAGTGGGAATATGGACCAGAACGAAGCCTTGAACAGACTGAGGGAAGGGAACAGGAGATATGTAAGCGGCGCCATCGAGCAGAAGGACTTCGGCCCAAGGCGGGAAGAGCTGAAATCCGGCCAGCACCCGTTCGCAACTGTCGTGGCATGCTCGGATTCCCGCGTCGTTCCTGAATACATATTCGATGTCGGCCTCGGCGACGTCTTCACCGTTGTCAGCGCGGGTAATGTCGTCGACAAGGTAGGCATAGGCTCGGTGGAATACGCCGTAGGGCACCTGCATACGCCGCTCCTGGTTGTTCTGGGGCATGAGAAATGCGGCGCCGTGAAGGCCGCTTACCACAACCACGACGAATCGAACATAACCGCCATCGTGAAAAAACTAGCCCCGTCGATAAAGAAGGCGAAGAAGGGCGGAAACGAGGAGGAGGAGCTCGATAAGGCCGCAGTATTCAATGTGAAGGCGGTCATGAGGAAACTCAAGAAGAGCCCCATAGTCAAGAAAGCACTGGATGAGGGCAGGCTCAAAATCGTCGGCATGAAGTATCACCTTGACGGAAAGGTCGAGGTGGTAGCGTAATCGCCCGTGCGGCCAGACGCACCCGTTTCAGGGATGGCACCTTTCCTTCCTTTTCTTATTTATTTAAAAATATTCAGCGCGAGTTGCTAATATGGAGAAAGTGCTCATCTTGGCCGGAAGCAAGAGCGACGAGGATATAGCGAAGCAGGCGATGGACGTCCTTGCGGCGTTCAACGTCCCGTACCGCTTTGAAGTCGCATCGGCCCATCGGAATCCTGAAAAGGTCGACAGGCTGGTCAGGGAGACCACCGCCCAGGTTTTCATCGCGATCGCGGGCATGAGCGCCGCGCTTCCGGGCGTTGTCGCCGCCAGGACGACAAAGCCGGTCATCGGGGTGCCGGTGAACGCGTCGCTTGACGGCCTGGATGCCCTCATGTCCGTTGCGCAGATGCCGCCGAATGTGCCGGTTGCGGCGGTCGGGATAGGGATGGGCAAGAATGCCGCGCTTTTGGCAGTGCAGATCCTCGCCCTTGGCGATTCGGCGCTCGCGGCCAGATTGTCCGAATTCAAGGAAAAACTGAAACAGTGAATGGAATGGCAGACTCGGAACAGACGTACCAGTTGAAGAAGCAGCTCCGCAAGCTCGAGGGATACAGGGGCAGCGGCACCGAACTTATCTCGGTCTACATACCTGCAGGTTCCCCAATCCACGAGATGGGCAACAAGCTCCGCGAGGAGATGAGCCAGGCCAGCAATATCAAGTCCAAGTCGACCAAGCTGAACGTGCTTAGCGCCCTTGAGCGCATCATGAACCATTTCAAGATATACAAGAAAGCCCCGCCAAAAGGCATTGCGGTCTTTGCCGGGAACGTCTCCGACAATCCGGCGAAGGTGGATATCGAGCTTATCGCGATAGAGCCCCCCGAGCCGCTGAACATCGGGGCGTACCGGTGCGACAGCAGGTTCTTTTTAGAGCCGCTCCAGTCCATGCTCGGCTCGACCGACTCTTACGGCGTCGTGGTTTTGGACGGGCGCGAGGCGACCATAGCGATTGTCAAGGGGACCAATATCACCGTAATAAAGAAACTGAACTCGACCGCGCATGCCAAGATAAGGAAGGGGGGCCAGAGCGCGCGCAGGTATGAGCGGCTCATAGAGGAGCAGATAGAGGTATACTACAAGAGAATCGGAAATTCGATGGATAATGCCTACCTGAAAGAGGAAAAATGCTTTGTCAAGGGGGTCATCGTGGGGGGGCCCGGCCCCGCAAAGGAGTTTTTCATGAAGATGAGCCCTTTCAACTACCAGATAAAGGTCCTGGGCGTCGTTGATACCGGCTACACGGAGGAATACGGCATCCGCGAGGTGCTCTCAAAAAGCGAGGCGATATTGTCCCAGCAGGAGGCCGTCAAGGAGAAGGTCCTGGTGGACAGGTTCATCAATGCCGTCGTGAACGAAGGCCTCGCCGCATATGGTGAGAAGGAGGTGCGCGCGATGATATTGTCGCACCAGGCCGAAAAAGTCATGCTTTCCGAGGGGCTCCCGCACACCAGCTGCCTGTACGTATGCCCGTCCTGCAGCACGGAAGCGAGGAAGGCTTTCCGGGACAAGCCCGACGATTCCGTCCCATGCCCGAAATGCAATTCCTCGATGAGGATGCAGTCGAAGGAGCTCCTTCTTGATGATTTGAACGAGCTAGCGCGACAGAACGAGATTCCCGTGGAAATCATATCTACGAATACGGTCGAGGGGAACCAGTTCCTCACAGGTTTTGGCGGAATCGGGGCTTTTCTCAGGTATAAGACGAGGTAGGGCAAGCGATACCTAGCCCTAACCCGGATTTTTCATGCCAGCCAGGTTTGGGGATAGTAAATGAAAAAAAGATTTGATGCCTGCAGAAATCAGGTCGCTTTAATGCCGCAGGTGCCAAGGGCGTATTCCGGCCCGACAAGGACCACCATGCCGTTGCTATAGTATTTCGCCCCCCCTGGCCCTTCCTTGATGTATATCGTGACGCCGTTTTTGAGCATCGCGAAGCATTCCCCGGGCTTGTGATAACCGTCGGGCACGACGCAGCCGTCGTTGCCGAAGGACATCGGGGTTACCGTCTTGCCCCCCATGCCGCTGCTTGCCGCAAAATCCACCCCGCATTGCAGGACGTTGTTGGCGACCGCGGCGTTAGATGCGCCCCGGACGTCCATGACTATGAAGACGTTCTCCGAGTGCGTGAATATCCCCTTGAACGTCTCCGCATCGACATCGGTGCCCGGAACGAACGAGTTCGCGGAGAGCGTTATGAAGTAGTATGCGAGGAACAATACTGCGGCAAGTAGCCCGAAAACCATTATGCCCTTCATCAGCCCGCCCTGCTCATGCTTGCCTTCCGCCGAAGCTTGCATTTTCGGCTCTTGCGGGGATGCGGCAGGGCCGGCCGCAACCGCCAGCACCGGAACAGAGCTTCCAAAATCCTTGCCTAGCACCGGCTCTGCCTTCTGCACCGCAACGGGATTGCGGGCTTCCGTTTCCTTCCGGGCGTTTACAGTTGCAGGCGTTTGCACCGCCTGCTTGGCAGAGGCCGCCTTCTTGGTTTTTTTTGCCATATGAATCAGCTGAAAAGAGCCACGATCGGGCATGACTCATAATAATCCAGGTTGGCGTTTATCTCCGCCCGGTTCTGGTATATGACCGAGAAGCGGGGCGGCTCGTTTTTCTGGGAATACCCAAGCTGGAACGAGGAGTTGGCCTTGTCCGCGGTCTCGAGGCATTCTGCGGCGTTCAGGCTGGAGTTCGTCCCAAGGCTGTCAGTCTTCGTGCACGTGTTCGGCGTAATCTGGTACATCGTCCAGCTCTTGTTGCGGTTTCCGAAGGAGGATG
>JAGVPF010000165.1 GCA_020052325.1 archaeon | reverse complement strand
AGGTTCCTGGATGATACCGCAGCGTCGATTGTGCCGACGGAAGCTATGTCGCCCTGTGCAAGCTTGTCGAATGTTTCCTGCGGTATCATGCTCATTTCACCTCGGGGTCCTGGTTTTATGTGATAATATATGGCATTTCGTATATATAAGGCTTTCGATTATCCGCCCTGACGGGATTTTTCTAGGGCTGGGAGTCCTGGTTCTGTGTTATTCTTTTTGACATTTCAGGTATTTAAATATTTCGTTCATTGTCGTTTTTGTCCATTCGCTCGCCTGAAGGCTCGCATGGACGCGTGCCTGTGCCGGACCTGGTCGGACCGGTGCGGGCGATTTAAAATCCTTGACGCCGATAAACCTCCATGTCGATTTCTCCATTCGAAGAAAGGTACAAGACCGAGATGAACGCCATTTTCGAAGACGAAACCAAACTCCGCAAATGGATGGCGGTCGAAGTGGCATTGGCCAAGGCGCATGCCGCCCTCGGCCACATCCCGAAAGATGCACCATCCGAGATTGAGGCGGCGGCGAAGTCGGTCAAGCACAGCCGCGTCATCGAGATAGAGGCGGAGATACACCATGACCTGATGGCGATGGTGAAGGCGCTTACAGAACAAGCCGGCGATGCGGGCAAATACGTCCATCTCGGCGCCACAAGCTACGACATAGAGGATACCGCCACCGCGCTGATTTTCATCGAAGGCATATCGCAGCTCGAGAAGCGCCTGGGCGTCCTCGCATCTACGCTTAAGCGCCTCGCCCTCGAGCACAAGGGGACGGTCTGCATCGGCCGCACGCATGGCCAGCACGCCGTGCCCACGACATTCGGCATGAAGTTCGCCTTATATTACCAGGAGCTCAAGCGAGACCTCGAGCGCTTCAATGGGGCCAAAAGGCGGATATCGGTCGGCAAGATGTCCGGCGCGGTCGGCACAATGGCAACATTCGGCAATGACGGGCCGAAAATGCAGAAGCTGGTCATGAAGGAGCTCGGCCTCGGCGAAGACCCGGTTACGAACCAGGTCGTGCAGCGCGATCGGCATGCCGAAGTGCTCTGCGCAATTGCAATCACCGCAGCCCTGCTCGAGAAGATGGCCAAGGAGATAAGGAACCTGCAGCGGACCGAGATATGCGAGGTTTCAGAGCCATTTTCCGCCAAGCAGGTGGGCTCGTCCACGATGCCGCAGAAGCGCAACCCGCATAAATGCGAGCGCGTCTGTTCGCTTGCGCGCCTGTCACGGGCGAACGTCCTCACAGCGCTCGAGAACATCGCGCTCGAGCACGAACGCGACCTCACAAACAGCGCCAATGAGCGCGCGATTTTCGGAGAAAGCTTCATTTCGGTCGATTACATGGCCCTCGAGATGACGAAAATCCTGGACGGCCTCGTATTCTACCCGGAAAACATCAAAAAAGACCTGGAATTGACGCAGGGCCTCGTCATGTCCGAGCGCATCATGATACACCTTGTCGAAAGCGGCCGGCTCGGGAGGCAGGAGGCGCACGAGGCTGTCCGCCTGCTGGCCCAGGAGGCGTTTGCCAGGAAGATGCACATGAAGGAGCTTGTGCTTGAGCGCAAGCTGCTTAACCGGAAAGAGGCGGATGAACTGTTCGACTACACGACATATGTCGGACAAGCGAAGAAGATAGTGGAGGATGCGGTGAAGGGCTGAGCCTGCTTCCGTCGTCAGGTTAATCGTGGGGTTTATATACCCTTTCCTGATTATTGTATCAGACCATCCAGAGGTATATCATATGGTTACACCGGCGAAGACTTACACTTATGCTGCCATCGCGGTCGGATTTCTCGGAGCCCTCTTTTCCCTTATAGGCGGGGGCGGCCTGCTTTCACTTCTGGGTGGATTGCTCGCCTTCATGGGGTCGGTCCTTGGCGTCCTCTTCTGGAGGTACGGCTACATCATGATACCCCTCATCACCGAGAGGACAAAAATCGTCATGATATCGGACCTCGGCTATGAGATACCCCCCAGCCAGGACGTCATTGTGAAGAGCGTCAACGGCGTCTTCTATGCATCGGCATTCCTCGGTGTCAAGATTTTCGAGTCTGCGACGGAGAAAACAGGCGAGGAGACGATGTCCTACAACCAGTTCTTCGAGCGCGCGATATCCAACATAAAATACGTCACGAAAATCGCGTACCTGCTCTATGTCGAGGATGTTGGCGAGAAGAGGAAAACTATCGAGACCAAGCGCGCCGAAGCGCAGCTGCGCCTGGCCCGCGAGCGCGACAAGGCGCAGCCGGATGTCCTTCGGATGGACAAGCTCGAGCGCGAGGTGGCCATCTGGGACAACCAGCTAACCAAGCTAATCAAGGGCGTGAAGCCGATGGGCGTGATAGCGTATGCCCAGACCACGGCTGTGGGCCTCAGCAAGGATGCGGCGATGGCAGGGGCCCGCTCGCAGGCGAACGAGCTCAAGACCGTGCTGGCAAACGCGCTGAATGTGGAAGTCGTGAACCTCACCGGGGACGAGATGCTCAAATGCTTCGAGTGGGAAAAGTTCTTCCCGATGACCGCGCAGGATATGGAGGAGAGCGTGATTTGAATGGCAGTCGGCGGAAAGCTGATACTTGTCAAGCTCTCAAATTCATCCATATCCAGGAGGAACCTCCTGGTGCATCCGCCGGAGCCGCCCATGGAGGTTCTTTTCGGGGACCCCACGGACTCCATCTACATCGGCAGGACCAAGATATTCAACATGCCCTTCTACTGGAGCTACCAGAATGTCGCCAACCCCCATATCGCGATTGTCGGCATATCCGGTTCCGGTAAGTCGTATTTCATCAAAACCTTCCTGCTCCGCTCGGCATTCGTCTGGAACAGCAACGGCCTGATAATCGACTGGGCCGGGGAGTACCGCGACTGGGTCAAGCAGACCGGCGGCAAAGTCGTCTCGCTGGGCAAAGGCTCGTACCTCAACCTCCTCGACCTGGGCGGCATGAAGCCGTACGACCGCATCAAGCAGGTCATGAGGACCCTAGAGCTCCTTACGGACATCACCAACTATCCGGAGCAGCGAAGGCTCACCGAACAGGCGATTGAGAAGGTCTATCTCGAAAACAAGTTCAGGATGGATGCCCGGGAGCAGAAGGACGAGCTTGGAAAGCCCCTGTCCCCCCCCACGCTCAAAGACGTCGTGCGCGTGCTCACCGAGCAGGCGCAAATCGGGAGTTACGAGTTCCCGGCCGAGCTCGAGAACGCGATTTACCGCCTCAAGCAGTTCACGAAGCCGGGGGAGGACTT
>JAGVPF010000042.1 GCA_020052325.1 archaeon | reverse complement strand
TAGAAAGCAAGGAATACCGCTATGATTTCAAATCATGCATCCAGTCCATCCGCGGGCTCAAATCGTTGATTTTCCTCGAAGGCTTTTCAGCCGCAATCATAGTCGGCGTCAGCCTCCCCGTGATGCTGCTTACGTATGTGGAGAGGCCGCTCGAGTTCGGCATTGTCACATCCTTGGTCACCGTATTTGCGGTCCTCGCCACGCTGTTCACCGCCAGGCTCTCCGATAAAGTCAAGAAGCGGGGCTCGTTCCTGCTCCCGGTCGTGGCCTGCTTCAGCGTCGCTTCCGTCCTCACAAGCCAGGCCCCGGACCTGGTTATCTTCTTTGCAGGATTCGGGCTTGTCAGCTTTTTCAGCCGGATATTCTTCCCCCTCCCGCTTGCCCTCGCGGTTGACAATTCCAAATCCCTTACGGAGACGATGATTGGCCGGGAGTTCATGCTGAACCTCGGGCGCCTTGCCGGAGTGCTCTTTGGCTATGCGGCAATCGCATATGCCGACATCCGCCTTGCGCTCCTGCTGCAGGGGGCCGCGCTGCTTCTTTTCATCCCGATATTCCACAGCCGGAAAAAGATGCTCGCAAAGCACTGAGAGCCGCGAAGCGCCGGAAATGCGCTGGAAACGGGCAAGGCTCCAAATACTCATCCAAGGTGCTCTTTCACGAAATCGAAAACTTTCAGCTGGAAGTCCTTGTTGGTTTCGAATCCGAATTCCTTGTGCAGCTGCAGCATGTACGGGTGCGGGGAGAAATGCGGCACGGTGATCGCATACCCTTCCATGTCCATCGATGAGGATTTCATCTGCGCGCCGCCATGCCTGTCATAGACGTTCTTGAACCTTGCCGATGTCGCCGCCTGCTCCTTCGATACTATCCGCCCAAGCACGGACTGGTGGATGAATGTGAAGGAAATCCTCTTCTTCTCGACCTTCCCGCTGACCAGGTTTATCATGGGCTTCACGACATTGGCGCTTATCCTGATTTCGCCTGCGCCTTCCCTGGCCTCGTACTCCCCCTTATCTAGGTGGAGCAGCAGGAACGATGTGAAGAATTCCCTGGCATCATGGAAATTGACGGCCTTCGAAAAGACCACCAGCTTCTCCCCCGCAAAGAAAAACGAGCGCATGGCGCCGTGGGCAAACCCGTTCCCGAGGCGCTCGTCATCCACGCTTATCATCTGGAAATAGTTGTTCGGTACGGCGTATGCCGCGCGCGCTTCGAACATCGGGTACACGAGCTTCACCGGCCAGTTCATCGAGCTGAAAAGGCTCCTCCCCACGAGGGACAGGCTCCCGGCCATAGCCTTGGAGTACTCCAGCCTCGCCTTGTCCTCCTCGAGCATCCCGCTGATGAACTCATTGTATTTCTGGTTCCCCTTGGCCTTCTGGCAAAGCTCGCACATGATAATAAAACGGACTTCCTGCTTTTTAAGTTTTATGCGCTATGTACAAGCTGCTTACTCATCATTCATTGGAGATGCTTTTTCATGGTCAATGTCAGGGTAAAGGAAAAAGAAAAGGAAAAATCTTTGCTGGCTTTCGACAAGAAGTACATAATTGCCGGAGTCGCAGTCATAGCCATACTCATGTTCATGCTGGAGCCGTTCCAGTGGGGGAGCGGGATATCGAAACCGGTTTCGTCGGGGTCCGCCGGGCAGAATGTGACAGGGACGGCCGTTTTCAACGGCACAATCCGCACCTATGACCCGGTAATGTTCATACCCATCGAAACGAACCAGTCCGTGATAGACAAAATCCGCCTGAATGATAGCGTGCGCGACATCCAGCAGCAGCAGAACGCCTACATGGTCCAGACCCAGACGCGCGACGACGTCTTCCCCCTCGCCTCCTGGCTTAGGGGAATGAACGTCACCGGATACGCGATAGCAAACGTCGCAGTCAACCAGCAGATAAAGGTTGACACCGCTGCCGGGATTGTGAATGTCACCGTGCCTGCCGGGGTGGTGCGGGTCGTCACCGATCCCATACTCGATGCCGATAACATGGTGACGGTTTCGATGATTGCGGTGCTCCGGGACGGGGTGCTCATCGACTACTCATCGGCCAGCGTCGTTCTGGAGCAGATCGAAATTCTCCTCGACACGCGGGTCGAGTCGCTTGACGGCGCCGTGTACCGGTACACTATCCCCTGGGGGGAGCGGAATTCCATCGGGGACCTTGGCCCATACGGAAACGCGGCCGAATTCCGGAAAGTCGATTCCATCGTTTTCAAGGCGCCGCTTTCCGTAAGCCAGATACTGACAAAAAAGCAGTTCCCGTACATCGTCTATATCGACGCCAACAGCGCCCAGGTGGAGCCGTCGTTTTCGAATCTCACCATGCTGCAGACGAATTTCGGCGACACCCCCTTCTCGCTGCCTGATTCCACCCTTACGATTACGGCAAACGAGACGCCGGAGCTGAACTACACCGGCTCCGTAACCTACCGCTACACGCTTTCACCGCTCGATTCCCCTTATGATTTCGGCTCCGACCCGATAGTCGTGGAGGGCGCCACCCGATATGGCATAAACAGCACGGTGCAGCTGAACATCAGCGCCATTGCTCTCGGAAACAGGATACTGAGCGTCAAACGTGTCTCGCTCCCATCCTGACTATCTTTTTTATCCTCTGTTCCGCTTCCACCGCATCCAGGTATTCGACCACGTTCTTCGGGACATGCTTGGTCCAGGAGCGGTCGCCGTCGGCCATCAGCCTCCGGACGTGCGAGCCCTCTTTGGGGCCCCGGTCGAAGAACTCGATAGTGCTCACAAGTATGCCGTGCTTGGAGAAGAGCATCTTCACGAGCTGGTTGTTGGAGTATACCGCGTCTATGGTCGGGATGTGCATGAACACGTGGTCCACCCACACCCGGTTGTCGTTGACGTCCGGCACCGGCACGAAAATCAGCCGGGAGAGGTCTGCCTGGTTGAAGCACACCCTTATCATCTCGAGCCTTTCACCGCATGTGAATGGGTTTTCCGGGCTGAACGAGTCCTCGGAGCTGCCAATCACCACGACGACCTCCTTGAATTTCTTCAGAAGCTTCTTGATGGCATAGAAGTGGCCGTGATGGAACGGCTGGAACCTACCTACGAACAACGCGCGCTTTGGCATTTTCATAACAAATCATCTCCTTCAAGTCTGCTGGGCTATAGCCTGCTTAAGCTTTATTCCGACCAGCTTTGATCCGCCGTCG
>JAGVPF010000011.1 GCA_020052325.1 archaeon | reverse complement strand
CGTCCGTGCCGCAGGCTGAACCCGGAGGGTCGCACTGCTCGCCTGGGTCAACCCTGTTGTTCGGGCAGGTCGGCGGGGGCGGTGGAAGCCTTTCACAGGTGCAGCTCAGTGTGCACCTCGTGCCTTCTTCGCATCCGCCTCTCGGCCTTCCCCTGTACCTCGGGTCGCACTGCTCGCCGGAGTCCAGCTTCCCGTTGTTGCACGTACGCACAACCGGCGGAGGCGGCGGTGCACAGTCTGCGTGGTTGGGGCATGCGCATGCTGAAACCGATGTCGGCGTGCAGACAGGCAGCACCACGTCCGGAGTCGTGCATACCTCCTCGTAATTGTTGATGACCACGAAATAATTGTCGCCGGCTCTCAGGCTTTCCGGGTGCAGGTGCATCTCCTCGATTTCCTGCTGGGACCTCTGCCTCATCGTATGAAGCACGCGGGGCCCGTTCATCCTCGGCCGTGTCAGGTCGGGGATGCCTGCCACTCTTGGACCGCACGGGTTGTCCCGCACGACCTGCATGATGCAGTCCTGGGATGACTCGCTTTCGAGAGGCAGCGTAATCGCCCTGCCGTCAAGGAACTTGTCCATGATGTGGGTGGCCGGCCGTCCTGCGGCGTCGCGGACCTCCGCGAGCGTTGCGCCATTCTGGCAGACGTTGTCCCCATCATGGCAGTCTTCGAGCGCGTAGTGGGGATTCGGGACCGGCACTCCGACCCTCATCTTGGTTGTCCCGTTCGGGTTGCGCTGGAAAGGGAATGATTCCGACTCGCAGCAGATGCCGTCGCCCCGGACGTTCTCGCATAGCGGAGGCGGCTGGGAGAATGGGCTGCCGGGCTCGCCGCAGCTCTTTGCGGCGAAAACCGAGCCGACGCAAATCGCCATCGCGCCGATTCCCATGTAGAGCGATGCCTTGTTCCTGACCTTCTCCCTCGCCCTCTGTAAAAACGTGTCCTTCTTCATCTGGTTCATTCCATACACCCCGGGTAATCATTTTTCGTCATTTTTCGCATTATATTTTTTTCGTGCTGATGATATCGTCGTAATCCTGCTGCAGCGCCTTCTGGAGCGGCTCGCCCACATTCTCCTGCTTGCCGCCCTCCACATAGGAGAAGACGTCCCTTGCCCGGAGATTGTTCACGAAGTCGCCTGAGATGTTCCTCAGGAAAAGCTCGTCGCATATAAGCCGGAACGCAACGTCATCCTCGTACATCTTGCGGAAGAGGTTCGCGCGCTCGCGCGGGCTGTAGACGATGTCGGCAAAGCGCTTGATTTTGCGCTGCATTATTTCGAGCTCGATTGCCGGAAGCAGCACCGAGCGTACCATCCCGCGCAGCTTCTCGGAAACGCGCGCCTCCTCGAGGATATCGTTGAAAACGGAATCCTTGCGCAGGAAGTACATCGCGGCGAAAAATGATTCGTCGCTCCTTAGCTCCTGCCTTATCTGGGACATCTGGTCCTCGGCTTTTGCGTGGTTGAGCATGATTTGCGAGAGCTTCTTCAGCACGAAATCCATCTTCGCCTTGTCCGCGTCCGAGCGCTCCGAGCGGATGCGCGCCCGCTCTGCCATGCGCCGCGCCCTTGCGCGCGTGATGAGCGTGCCGATTATGACCACCGATGCCATGACCGCCGAGTATACTCCGATTGCCCATGCGGTCGGGATGTCGGCAACCTGCCTGCCGCTCACGTATTCGAAAATCTTCTTCGCACCCACTCCCATGTCACGGAACTGGTTCGTGTAAGCGAGGGCGCCGCTGAAGGCGCCGATGCCGATTACGGACCAGGTGGTGTAATTTGAGAAGAACCTGCTGACTGTCCCGGCTTTCGGCTTTGCCGATGGCGGGGCGCTCGGGCGCTGCGATGGCGAGGCTTGCTCGACCGCCTGCGCGGGGGCCTGCGGTTTCTGTTCTATGGCCTGCGCAACCGAAGCCGGAGCGGGCGCCTGCGGAGGCACGGAAGGCGATGCGGGTTTCTCCCCGCCGTTTTTTCCATTCGCAATCGCATCCTGCGCGGGCCGCTCGGCATCCATGCGGTTTTTCAGCCAGAGTATCAGCTTGTTCAGTTCGCCCAGCTCAAGCATGAATTGCTCCTGAGGTGTCAAATCCAGAACGGCTCCCGAATTCATCAGCTGCTGCTGCGCCTGCTTCTGCTTTGCGGTGAGCGCCGCCTGGCCGAGCGCCTCCTTGCCGTATGTTTTAAGCGCCTCATCGCGCTTGCTCAGGAAGAATGCAGACGCTCGGTCGTAGCGGTTTTTTGTGGAATCGCCGGAATCCAGGACCTCCTGTATGAATGCACCCATCTCGGATACGGGCAAGTCGCGCGTTGCTTCGGATACAGGGGGCGGTTCCGAGGCCTTCCTCCTGGGAGGGGGCGGCGGCCGCGTTGTCCGCGGGGGCGGGGGGGGCGCCCACGACTCGGGAGGCACCTTGGATGCCATGGTCGCATCGTAAGCGCTCACTTCTTCCCCGGGCTGCTGTCCGCTGTTTATCGTGATTCTAGGCGGAGGCCCCTGGGCCTGCGGCGAGAAATGCCCTGCAGAGCGTTCCTCTGCTTAGCGACTTTGACTATGGCCGCAATCTCCGGATTGTCGATGGCGGCTAGAAGGATGTCCTGGGGTGATGCGAGCTTCAGGGAATCG
>JAGVPF010000018.1 GCA_020052325.1 archaeon | reverse complement strand
GTCCCGACCTTCTTCGGGTAGAATCCAAGGTTCAGCGGCTGTGTCGCATTGCCATTCACTGTGACGGCCTTGGCTTCAGCCCCGTCGACTTTCAGCGACAACGTTTTCCCATCAGCGCAGGTCACGGTTGCCACCACGTTCGCGCTTTCGGAAAGCGTTCCCGCTTCCAAATCGGAAAATGCGTATGACGGCGAACATTCCGGCTGGCTCGGGCCTGTGCCTGGAATCTGCGGGGTGCTTCCGCCGGGCGTGCCCTGCGTCTGCCCTCCGCCTGTGCAGCCGAACAACAGGGCGGCTGCCAATAACACTAGGATGACATTTCTCATGCGGATACCTCCATTATTGATTTTAAGTGAATAAGATACGTTGGATTGATTCAGAATCTCTTGATGGACTCCTTCACGCCGACAAGCCAGCCGCGGATGTATGCCCTCAGTTCCAGGGGGCTTTCAGTGCTGAGAATGCGGAAATGCCTCTCCTCGTCCCCCGGAAGGCTGATGTGCACGAGCTCGTCGATATCGAGCTCGCTGAATTCCCTCATCGTGAAGTAGTCGGCGTAATCCTCCGCCCAGACCTTCCCCCGTTCAAGGCCGACGATGTATGACTTGGCGTCGCTCTGGTCCCTGTTCCTGAGCAGACTGTCTCCAATATCTGACATAATATCTCCCGATGTGTATGCGCGTTTTTTCTTTATAAAGTTAGCGCTGGGAGCGCTGGAGCGCGAATTATAGCTGTGCCAGGCGTCTGTGCGCCTGAAGGAATAGAATGTACGGGATGAATAGCGCGGGACTGGATTGGCCTATGGCTAATATTTCTGCCTTATTTCGCGGACGCCGTCTATCCATCCCTTGAGGTATGCTTCCCATTCGACCGGCGTCTCGCTGTGGATAATGTTAAACTGCTTCGTCTCGTCGTGCGGCAGGATGAGGTCCTCGAATTCATGGGCTTCCAGCTCGCTCCATTCCCGGAGCTCGAAGTAATCCGCGCAGTCCTCTGCCCAGACCCTGCCCCTTTCCAATCCGATGAAGTACGATTTGGCATGGCCCGAACCTTTATTCCCAAGAAGCCTTTCGAGAACACCGCTCATAGCCTTACCCCTCCACCCTCGCCTTTCTCTGTTATATATAATGTGTAAAAGTGTTTAAAAAGGTTGACCTGATAACCCTTTCGAGTGTTTATTTATAAATACACCTGACCACATGTTATAACATGGAAAACGGGCCACGCCAGAAACCGCCTCCGCCGCCTTTCTTAGGCAGCGCAAAGCCTGCCACTGCAAGCCGGACGCCTGCCGTCGAGGGTGTGATGGTCCGACCGGGAGGGGTTTCAGCGATGCTGATGGAACGCATGCGTGCCCTGCTCCCCCAGTCGGTCAGAAACACTCTTTCTGTGGATATCTCCGGAAACGTCATTGCCGGAGGTGTGCGCATCGGCGTGCATGAAAAATGCCGCTTCCTGATAGACCACGGGCCCATGTTCTCGCACATCCCGTTCCCGGTCGCCATGCGTACGATGGTGCAGGCGGGGAAGTTGATTACTTTCATCGAAGTAACCGAATCCGAAGCCAGCATATGCGCCGGGAGCGCGCTTGGCCAGAAGACGGTCTATTCCAAGCTGAGCTGATTCCCATGAAGACAACCGGAAATCCAGTCCTCTCAGCGATTGTGTCGAGCGCCCGATTCGCGGGAAGGCGCGCGGCAGCCCGTTTTTGCATTGATCCTAAGATAGAGACCTTGCTGGTCGATGTGGACCGGACTATCACACGGGAGGACTCGCCGAAGCTCGCATTGGAGCACCTATGCGGGAAAAAGGAGGCCAAGCGCGTCTTCGATTCAATCCTGCAGAGCGCGGCCCTCGGGCGGATACCGCTTGAATCAGTCAACAGCGCGGTTTTTAGCGAACTTTACAAAAACGGGTTCAAGCGCTCGGACTGGGCGGCACTGATGGAACGTCAGGATCGCTCGGGCGGGCTTCGAATGGACCTGATAGGGGCGATAACCGAGCTGGCTGCGAAGGAGAATGTCACCCTCGTTCTTGCCACGCGCTCGTCAAGGGATTCGGCACAGTGGCTCGCCGGAAGATTCGGCATCCCATTTTCAGTGGGAAGCGTTGAGAGGCCGATGAACGGCTCGTTCGCGGGATTCAGCACCATGATAGGGGTGGTGGATGGCATTGTCGATGGGACGGAGATGCTGACAAAGATGACTGCGGCATCGCGTTTGCTTGCTGCGTCAGGCCTCAGGCTCGACCCGATAAGAACGGCAGTACTCACGAACGACCTTCTCGACGCCTTCGAGATGCTCGCATGCGCGAGGGGCGTGCTACTCGTCCCGAAGGAGAAGAACACGCTTGAGAAGCTGACGAGCGGTTTCCGCCTGTACGATGCCCTCATCCATGAGGATGGCGATGTAAGGAAACAGTTGAACATGGCTCTGGGCTTTGAAAAGGACTAAATCGGCAGCTATTCTGCGCATTTCATAAAGTTTTCTTTCCCATTCAAAATCAATGCGGTTGAACCCCAGAAAAAATAGATTCAAACGTGAAAACAAGCAACATTCACAAAACGATTGTAAATTTCACGATTGCACTGAACCCGGAATAATTCCGTGCACTTTTTGTAAAGTAAAATTTTGTCAAAGTCATAGCCCCCCAACTCTTGTATTAACCAGATATCGGATAGATTCTGCGCCATCTCATCTCCAATATAGCTACGAGCAAGAATATCGAAAAAGTGGGCATCCCTGCAATATTTACGATATTGCTTGGCATGAAAAAGAGGGTCGGTTAACGTTACCCGCACGAAATTCTGGCGAGCCTAAAAGATGTGATTATTGTAAAGCGCTGTTTCCATTAGAGCATTTTACAGTTTGTCGTCTATGTAACCGTCTCTATTGCGTCTTTCATAAAGAACCTGAAAAACACGAATGTCAATTTATTGGTCGAAATGAAAATCCTTATATTCGATTAGAAAACACCGAAGAAATTGCTAAAAAAGCATCTGGGTGTGATTATTGTAAATCCGCTACCTCGGCTGAAATGGGGTTGTACTATTGCAACCAGTGTGAAAAAAAATTGTGTTTTTACCATAAGGAACCCAGAGAGCATAATTGTCCACGGGTTGATTGGGAGGGTTTAAAACGTAAAGAATGGGATGCCTCAGAAAAGTTAGTTCGCGATAGAGACTCTCGAATATCCAGAAATGCATCCATTCTCTTAGCTGTAGTAGTATTCGTTTCAATACTCGGATTAATCGGTCTTTACCTATTGTCTGGAGCATACTTCAAATCCTGTGATGACGGGACGTTTTCGAATTTATGTTCAGCAAATAAACCGTATTACTGTAGGAATGGCGAATACATCTACGATGCTAATATTTGCGGCTGCCCAAATGCACAGATTATTGATAATAATGTTTGTCGCAATCTTCGTAATTGTACAGACGGCACTCCCACGAGCACTTGTTCGGGCAACCAGCCTTTCTTCTGCAATGATGGAACTCTTTTTCCTTCAGCATCATTATGCGGCTGCCCAAATGATACTATTCTAGAAAATGACTCTTGCAGACTAGAAATAAACTGCATTGACGGAACCCGAGATACGGTATGTTCACTCAACAAACCCCTGTTATGTTACAACGGGACACTTATCGAAAAAGCAACCTCATGCGGGTGCTCGGATAATTCAATGATTAATGGAGATACGTGCGATAATCTTGAACTGATGGTTCATGATCTAATAAACTCAGAAAGATTGTCAAACGGACTCCCCGCGCTTGAATTCGATGAAGAACTCGCACCTATTGCACGGGCGCACAGTCAGGACATGGGCGAAAACAATTTTTTCAGCCATAACAACCCTAAAGGCCAAGATCCATCTTCACGAGGGAAGGCCGTCGGATACTCATGCTACAAGAACTTTGGTTCCTATTATGTTACTGGTCTGGGCGAGAACATTTTCCAGACCTACACCTACGGGTCTATCTGGTACACCAACGGAGTCGAGACCGGGAGAGATTACCTAACCTCGTCCCAACTCGCCCAACAAATTGTTACTGGTTGGATGAACAGTCCTGGTCACAGGGAAAACATATTATCTTCAACTTATGACCGAGAAGGAATCGGGGTATTCATCACTCGAACTGGCGAGGTATTGGTCACGGAGGATTTCTGTTAATCTTGTCCTGTTACGCAATAAGGGATTTTATGCGTAGAGTCGGTCACAGCAGGGATTTTTGTTCGTGAGGTTGTTCACGCCGAGCCGTAAGGCGAGGCAAGTGAACAAAAACGCCTTGGCCGGGATTCGAACCCGGGTCGCGAGAGAACTGTTCCGCTTAGCGAGCCCGTTTTTGGGCCGCCTTTTACAAGGCGGAATGACAGTCTCGTATGCTGGACCACTACACTACCAAGGCTGATAATGAGTTTACCTTAAGTTCTCGCTTCTTTTTAAAAATCATTCGTTCTCCGGAATGCGAACACGTAAGTCGCTTTTTAGCACCGGAGAATGGCGCTCGAAGAGCGACAGCTTCGCGCAAATGCGCACCTTCAGGCCTTTGCTGTCCCGTTTGCGGCTGCCTTCCTCCGCGCCTCGTTCCAGAGGAATATCCCCTTCGCCACCTCGACCACCCCCACATACAGGGCTACAATGACCAGGACTATCCCGATGATATCCAGGCTCAGCGGAGCGAATTCGAAGAACGGCGCAAGGGGCGTGTAAATGACGCCTATCGCGGCCATCGCCGCGAATATGGACGCGTAGATGAGCAGCATGCTCGGGACCGACTTGTACATCGGCTTTATCGTCCTAACGGAGAAGACCACGAATATCTCGGAAAGCACGGATTCCAGGAACCACACCGTCCGGAAGAGCGGGGCGTTCGCGCCGAGGATGAAGAACACGAACGCCATTGTGATGATGTCGAAGACCGAGCTTATCAGGCCGAAAAAAACCATGAAGCGGCTTATCCTTCCGATGTCCCACCGTTTCGGCTTTTTCAGCTCGTCCTTGTCCACGCTGTCGGTGGAAACCGCGAGCATGGGCACGTCCGAGAGGAAATTGTTGAACAGTATCTGCGATGGCAGCAGCGGGATGAACGGCAGGAACAGCGAGGCTATCGTGAGAGTGAACATGTTCCCGAAGTTCGCGCTGATTGTGGAATCGATGTACTTGATGATGTTTGCAAAAGTCCTGCGCCCTTCGGATATCCCGTTTGCGACCGCGTTCAGGCTTTTCCTCATGAGCACGACGTCCGCGGCCTCCTTCGCGATGTCCGTCCCGTTGTTGACCGATATGCCGACATCCGCCGCTTTCAGGGAAGGCGCGTCGTTGACGCCGTCCCCTATGAACCCGACTATGTGCCCGTTTGCGCGCAGCGCGTTCACAATCGCGAGCTTGTCGTTCGGGGCGAGGCGGGCATAGATGTTATGCTTCTCCACAGTCAAGCGCAGCTCTGCCTCGCCCATCCGGGCTATGTCGAAGCCCTGGAGCACGGTTCCCGCCTTGTTGTGCACCCCGACCTGCCCGCAGACGTTCTCGGTCACAAGCGGCCCGTCCCCGGTGAGCACGTAAATCTCGACGCCGAGCTTGCGGAAGCGCTCGAGTGCGGGCATGGCGTCCTTTTTAGGGGGGTCCATCAGGATGAGGAACCCCATGAAAACAAGCCCAAGCTCGTCCTTGGCCGAATACTCCTTCTGCGCCTTCACCTTGCGGCAGGCGACGGCTACGACCCGGTAGCCTTCGGAGCCGAACCCCTCGGCCGTTTTTACGAGCCTTTTGAGGCTCTGTGATATCGGCTTCTCCCTGCCCCCCTCGCGGACTTTCGAGCATGAGGGGAACACGGTCTCAGGCGCGCCCTTGGTTATCAGCAACCTTTCGTTTCCCTTCTCCACGATGACGCTCATCCTTTTCCGCGAGTAATCGAACGGGACCTCGTCCACCTTCGAATACTCCTTCGTTTTCCTGATATCGAACTTGGATAATGCGTACGTCCAGATTGCCGAGTCGATAGTTCCGCCGCGGACTTTACCATGCTGCACGACAGCGGAGTTGCACAGCAGCGAGTAGGTGAGTATCCGCTCGTCGTCATCGCCATCGGCGTTGACATAACGTATCAAGGAGACGGCGTTCTCGGTGAGCGTGCCCGTCTTGTCCGCGCAGAGTATGTCGATGTTCCCCAGGTCCTCTATCGCCTCAAGCCGTTTCACCACGACATGCTTCCCGACGAGCGCCATCGCCCCGTGCGAAAGCCCGATGGTTATTATTATGGGCAGCAGCTCGGGCGTGATTCCGACCGCGATGGCTAAGGCGAACAGGAGCGATTCAAGGAGGTCGTGCCCGAGCGCGCCGTTCACCAGAAAAACGAACGCAGTCAATACGAGCACAACCCGGACGAGCATGGAGCCGAAACTGCGTATGCTTTTCTCGAAATCCGTGGTTCCGCCCGCTTCCACCAGCGCCTTCGCGCTTTTTCCAAGATATGTGTCTTTTGCCGTGCCGACGACAACCGCCTTTCCCGAGCCGGCCGTAACGACAGACCCCATGAAAAGCGTGTTCGAAAGCTCGTGCGGCGCAGGCTCGTCTATCGCAAGGGCATTCGCGCCCTTTTCGACCGGGTTGGATTCCCCGGTAAGGACGGATTCGTTCGTCTCAAGGCAGTGCGATTCTATTATGCGCGCATCCGCCGGCACGATGTCCCCGATTGACACGAGTATCACATCGCCGGGAACCAGCTCCTGGACCTTATGCTCCTCGACTTGATTGTCGCGCATGACCCTGGCCGTCATTGAAACGTATTTTCTCAGCTCTTCAAGGGCCCTTTCCGAGCGGTATTCCTGGACGAAGCCAAGTATCGCGTTGACTACGAGTATGGCCAGGATTATCAGGGCCTCCATCGCGTCCCCGAGGAGGGCGGCGATGGCCGTGGCCCCGATAAGTATGTAAACGAGCGGATTCTGGAATTGCGAGATGAAAATCCCGACTGGCGTCTTCCTGTCCGCTTTCTCTATTTCATTTGGCCCGTATTCCAGGAGGCGGGCCTTCGCTTCCTTCGATGAAAGGCCCGGGGCAGATGTTCCGAGGCTGGATTCGACCTCGCCAACCGTCATCCTCCAGTACCGCTCCATATCCCCAGTTTCTAAGTATAGGTTAAATTAGGTTCGCAGGGCAATCCCATTAATGATAGACCTCCATGCGCATACGAACGCCTCCGATGGCACGCTCTCCTTCGATGAACTTGTCGCCGAAGCGGTACGCGGCGGCCTGAAAGCGCTGGCAATCACCGACCACGACAATGTCCATAGCTCGGTGAGAATCACGGGGAAGGAACCGCTTGAAGTCATCCCGGGGATAGAAATATCGGTTTTCGACCATTCCCTTGGCTACGAGGATGTCCATGTGCTCGGGCTCTTCATTGATCCGAAGAACGCCGCTTTGAACTTGAAACTCGATTCGCTAGGCCGCGAAGACCAGAAGAAGGCGACGGTCGCAAAGCTGAACGAGCTCGGATACAAAATAACATTCGAGGAGGTCAAGGCGAAATCCCAGGGCGTCGTCGGGAGGCCGCATATCGCGATGGTGCTGATGGAAAGGTATCCTGCGGAATTCCCGAAGATGAGTGATACCTTCAACAAGCTCCTCGGTCGGGGGAAGCCCGCGTGCATCGAGCGTGAGGCCGGGTTCGGCCTCGGAGAGGCGATAAGCATAATCCACGGGGCGGGGGGCCTCAGCTTCCTCTGCCATCCGTTCATCTATCCATATGACGCGGAAAAGCTCGTGTCAGATTTCAAGAGGTTCGGTGGCGACGGGCTCGAGGTTTATTATGATTATCAGGCGAACCGCCCGGGCGTGCCCATAACTGGCGAGGAGAACGGGCGGCTGATAGAAATGGCGAAGGCATTGGCGGTGAAAAACGACCTTATCGAGTCCGGCGGCTCGGACTTCCACGGAAAGGGCAAGCGGGGGCACCAGCGCCTGGGCGTTTTCGGCGCCCCGGACGATGTCTTATCGAGGATAAAAAGCGCGCTGAGGTAAACCTTTTTAATCCGCCAGCGCATATCTATATACTGTTTCTGGGGTTATAATAAGCGGCAGTTTCAGGAGTCACTCAAGAACCCCCGGGATTGGCGGAAAGGAACTCATCCGGAGCGCGGGCGGAGGAAAGTTTCCATGAAGGTCAGACGGGCACTAGTAAGTGTGTATGACAAGGCCGGAGTCGTCGAGCTCTGCCAGTTCCTCCAGAAGCTCGGAGTCGAAATCATCTCAAGCGGCGGGACCGCGAAGCACCTTGCCGAAGGCGGGGTCAAGGTCATCGAGGTCTCGGATTTCACGGAATCGCCCGAGATGATGGACGGGCGCGTGAAGACGCTGCACCCGAAAATCCACGCCGCAATCCTCGCCGACCGCGACAACAAGAAGCATATGGCGCAGGCGAAGAAGCTTGGCATCGGGCTGATTGACCTGGTCGTAGTCAACCTCTACCCGTTTGAGGAAACAGTCCGCAAGACCTCATTCATGAAGGAAATCGTCGAGAACATCGACATCGGCGGCCCCACGCTGCTT
>JAGVPF010000048.1 GCA_020052325.1 archaeon | reverse complement strand
GCAGCTGCCGCTCCGGAAGTTCCAGCCGCTGCAGCGCCCGCGCCGGTTCCGCAGGTTCAGGCTGCCGCAGAGCCTTCAGTCGCGCTTCCGAAATTCGATTTCCCATTCCCAAATAACGTCTACGACACCGAGCTCGAGCCGCTGCTCCCGCCAAAAACAGACCAGCGCAACACGCTCATCCGGCTGGCTTCCCGCGCCCTCATTTCATACAAGGTGTATGGCTATGATGACGAGAACATCGACCCGCGATGCCTTGAAGCAGTCCGGTCGCTGAAGAATAGTTATTCGCAGGCCGCCGTGCTTGATTTCGCAACATCGATTGTCGATGGAAAGAAAATCCGCGCAGTAGCCCCAACCCTCATTGACACGCCTGCACAGGCTGCAACTCCGGCCCAGGCAATCGCTCCCGCGCCAGTTGAGCGCAGCGTTGTAGACGGCCCTCGGCATGTGTACGTGATACCAAACGAAGGCGGATTGCCAATCCCAATCGAAGCAATAGGCCGCGCCCAAGTTGATGTACCTGAAGAAGCCGCGGCCTCGCAGGAAGGTGAAGTTGCGGAGAGCGAGGCGCGGGAAATCGACGTCCAGGAATTCGCCGCACCAGAAGTCACGCGGCCGGACATCCGCTCCGCACGCTATTACCTCTCGCAGATGGAAGAGCCTGAAAAGGACCTTGTCGCAGGAGCGATGAGGGGGCAGTCCTGCGAAGAAGCGACCCTTTCCCAATTCCTCGCGCTGCGGCCCGCACGCCGCGAACTGCTCATCGAAAGCCATATCGCGTCGCGCTGGACCGAAGGCGATTTCAGGGTCGATATCGCCCGCTTGCGCCGTGCGAAAGATATGCTCTATTCCACATGCGGGCTCGAGGCACCTACGGCGGCAGAGAAGCTTGCCGAAGTGACAGACCCGGACAACCTCCTCGAATCACAGCGCAATGCAATCGCGCAGCTGTTCCAGGCCACTGAAGTCACCGCAAAGCACGTGGAAGCATTCGGCGTCTGGGTGTCATCCGACCCGTCAACGGCAGAGGGCATGGCGGCGCTCTCAGAATACTGGAACAAGGAGCTCGTGATTGCAGCCCCGGCTGGATTCAACATCACATCCGGAATGTGGATGCATCCCTCGAGGAATGACCGCCTCAGGTACTGGCACCTGAACTCCCGCGATGCGGTTGCCGCAGGCTCGCTCGCGCACAAGCTGAGATTCGGCAAGGATTCGCCGCTTGCATTGGACGAAATCGGGATGATAGGCCACATTTACGGGAAAAGCTGGGCTGATTCCGCGGCCCTCTCCGAGCAGTCCAGGGACAGCCTCGCGACGGCGCTCACGCAGCACGCGTATTCGGTTTCAAGGCAGAATGTTTACTATCCGGAGATTCTCGCAATCGCGAAATCGACCGCGATGGACGGCCCCTCGCTTATCCGCAAGGCGGCGAGGGACGAGGCCGAGTACAACATTCTCACTGATTTTGCGGCCGGGATCCACACGGTTGAGGCAAGCGGCATGCTCGTCCGCTCCCATGGCACGACCCGGGCCAAGCGCCCGAACGGGGTTGAGAAGCCGAATGAAGACTCGTGGACCTCAGCCATCGTCACCCTCGATGACGGCACCGACATCGCGCTCGATATGGTGGCCGACGGGATGGGCGGACACAACAAGGGCTCGAACGGGGGCAAGACCAACGGCCAGGCCGCAAGCGGCATGGCAAAGGAGATTTTCGAGATAGCCGCTGTCGCAGGATGGATTCGCGAGCCGGAAGACGTGCGGAAAATAATATTCATAGCCGACCAGGCGATTGTCGCCGACCAGATAAGGAAGAAGGCGATGAAAATCGCGAAGGACACAGTAACCGAAAGATGGAAGGATTCGGGCGTGGACGTCGACAACATGCACCCGGAGTGGTTGCCGGAATTCAACAGCCAGGTGATGACGGAAACGCAGGAAGCCCTCCGAAGCATCGACGGGGTCCAGACCAACGACATGGGGACGACTATGACTGTCGCATTACAGCGCGGCAACAACCTCTGGTTCATCCACTGCGGTGACAGCGACGGCAAGATAATCCGCGACGGGCGCGTGGTTTTCAGCACGATTGGCCACTCCGCCGAGTACCAGCTCCGCCTTGAGGCCAGGGTGCACAGCAGGGCGGAGGCCGAGGAGGAATACCGCAGCCAGGGAATAGACCCGGAGAAGCTTGATGCGAACGGGCGGAAATCGCTCGAAAGCCGCGCGGAAGCGCTCTATGAGGAGAAGGCGGAGATGATGAAGGAGTTCTTCAGGAACAACGCGAACGTCGTCTCCTCGGTCCTCGGCGTGAAGCCCAATTACGTCCACATCAACAATGCCGACCATGATTACCAGCCCATGGAAGTCGAGGCCATGGACATAATCGAAGTTTCATCGGACGGAAAATCCGTCCCTGTCTGCGACCATGAAACGCCTATTATAGTATTCGGCAAATGCATGGGCGATCTTGACGAGGCGCGCAGCATGCTGGTCGAACTCGCCGCTGACCGGGCGGGGAAAGGCCTGCACAAGACGCTTTGTGAATGCAATGAGCGCACGGGAAAGGTCGACGACATAACGCTCATCTTGCGCTATGCGGAGGAGGGCATCCTCGAGGGGCGCAGGGAATATTTCTCAGGCAATAATTTCGTATGGCTTTCAAGGCGCATGGCCAATAACCCGACCGAGCTTGCGCTCTCAAAAAACCTGAGGCTCATCATCGAAGGTGCAACGGACCCGGAAACGGAAAAGGGCACGGTCCTGCGGCTTTTCGATGCGATTGTCAAAAACGCGGAAAACGCGGCGCCGCGCTCGTCCCGGGAATCATACGCATTCGCGCTGTCTCTAATATCTACTATTACATCAAAGCGGAACGATCGGGACGAGATTGTCGATGACCTCGTCCCGATAGTCGGGAGCTGGAGCGGGCTCATGCTCAAGAAGCTGCGCGAGTGCCCGGACGCATCCGTATCCCGGCGCGTGATGTTCGACATCGCGGCAAAGCGCGTGCCGGCCGACGCGCTCCAGACCCTGCTTAATGCCAGGAACCCGGAAATCGCATCCTGGGCGGGAAACGTGCTCGGTGCGGTGTCGGAGACGCGCCCATCGCTTACGGAAGTGCCCCGTTCGGTATTCAATTCCCAGCATGACACCAATGGCGCCCCGCTGGACCTCTGGTCCACGAGGTACCTCGACATGCCTGTCCTGGAAATACACGGCTCAAGCGTGGTGCAGGACACTGCAAAACGGCTCGGCATCCTGCCGCGGGACCTGGAGATAATGGTTTTCTACGCATATTCGGACTACGTTCCGCAAATCGCCCTCAATCCGCACGAAAGCGCTGATGGGGACAACCTCATAGCATCGGTTGGAAACCACCTCTGCACTGGGGACGCCGAGCGCATACTGGTCGCATCGATGCTTCTGTGGCGGTTCCGCGAGTGGCCCGCCGGGACCCCGGCTGAGGCAAAGCGGATGGCAGGCGAGCTTTGGGATGCGGTGGGCAAGATGGACCAGAATGCCCCCTACGCGCTGGCGTTCCATACGAAGGCATACCAGTACAACGGCCTGCTTCGCTGACGTGGATTTTCACGCCGGGGGCTGGTTTTCCACGTTTATTGACTAAAGCAAACATTTAAATATATAATCCCACTAAATTATACAATAACACACTTAGTCTCATGAAACTTGAGGTGATATGTTTGACGGGAGAAAAAGCTATGTCTGACGGAGAGAAGAACGGTCCACAGAAGGGCGTGCGGCTGCAGAAGGCAGTTGCCGAATTAAGGGATGCATCAAGGTTTTTCCCCATTGCAACGTCGATGATTGAAGGCCTCCAGGGTGCGAAGGAAGCGGCTGTCGAAGAGATGGTCGGCGACAACAACGCTCTCCGAGCCAAACTGGCCGGCCTTAACAAGATGGCGGCCGAAATAGAGATCAACTCTAAGAGCGCGAAAGCGGACGCAGAGCGAGTCGCAACTGCTGAAAGCGAACTTCAGACGATTGCAAGGTCGCTCGATGAGAAGGCGACCGGGGCAGAAGCCTCAGCCGCAAAGGCTTCGGTTTCTGCAGAGGAGGCGCAGGCGGCGATATCAACACTCAACATAAAAGTCGGCGAGAAGGTATACTCGGGTGCGCAGGCCCTCGGGGTTCTCGCTTCGCTCGTGACGCAGATTCCGGCGAGGGTGAAGGGCGAGGTCGAGCGCGTCGTGAGCGCCGAAGTAACCGCTGATGATGGCAAGAAGGTGGCCATGTCCGGAACAGCTCTCGTTTCACACATTGTTTCTGAGCTTGATTATGTGAAGAGGGCGGCGGGAGCGGCGGTCTCGGATGCGGAGCATGTGAATGAGCTTCTCACCGAAGGCGGCAGGATGGTCGTCGAATCGAACGATTCTGCAATGAAGGCCGAGCAGGAAGCAGGAAAGGCGAGTGCGGCCGCAGAGGAATCAAAAGGACTGGTCGAAGGGCTCCAGGCAGAGCTTGCCAGCACCAGGAAAAAACTCGATATCGCATTCGGCGTCATAATGACCCTGTTCGATAAAAACGGTCTTAATACCGAAGTTACAGAAAGTGAGATGGCGGATATACAGGCTGAAGCTTCAAAGGTGGG
>JAGVPF010000170.1 GCA_020052325.1 archaeon | reverse complement strand
GGGTCCGGTGTGCGTACCGAATCGAGCCCCAAACCGCCTGCCCGCCTTCGTTCGAATAGAAGTTTCCGCCGATATCCCAGCGGTTGTTCAGTGTGAATGTGCGCTCATTGCCCGCCATGTCCACCTCGTCACGGAAATACGAGAGCGAACGGTCGCGGTATTGGTCCCGGGGCGGCCGTGTGATGCTGACCTGCCCGACATCCACAGAACCAGCGTCGGCGCTGCCCGTATCTGCGACCGGGCGCGTGGCCGCCGGACTGCGGTCGGAATATGTGAGGTTCAGCCTGACCTCCCCGGCGTCGGTGCGTTCTATGTTCATATCCTCGATTCCGAGGGGGCCCATGACGGATACGTCCCCGCTTCTTGCCCCGTCGAAATTAACCCTGAATGTCGCGTTCTGGTCCGGGCGCGAGGATGCGCCATTGAGATTGAGCCTGAATTCCACCCCGGCATCGTCAATATTGCTGACTCTGAGCTCTGCTATTGTCGATGGATAGACCTGGGTATCGAGAACCCCTTCGCTGTATACCAGGGAAATCACGGCCGAGTTCTGGGTGATAATGCCGCTGAATGCCTGGATGGTTGCTGTTTCCTGCGTTCCGCCGTCCTGGGTGGATGCCTCCGGCACGTTTTGGGCACGGGCAATGCCTTCGGCCATCGGTACGACGGCGATTGCGCTTGCGGCGGCGGCAGTCATGAACCTGAGGGTTAGTGATTTGTACATTCTTCGTACGAGCGAATCTGGCTTTCTTTCAGGAGCAGCTTTCTTCTCATCGATGTGGCTTAACCTCATAACAATCCCGCTAATTATTGTAATAGAAGGATATTTAAGGTTGCAGTTAATAGAGCAAAATGAGGATTACCGGGCTATGGCTATTCCTTCGCCAGGCCGCTTTTGACCATCTGATGGAACATTGTTATGGGCACGACCACGGATACGTTCGCGTGGCAGTCCGAACAGAGAAAATCCTCCCTGTGCTCCTTTGAAATCTTGCCGCAGTTTGCGCAAATCTCTACGGTGTTCTTCAGAAAGTCACCCATTGGATACTCGTATGTTCATGCGATATGCCTTCCGCATTGGATGAATTCGCACACGGCCCCGGTATGGCGGAATCCGCCGATTGATGTTTTCATTACTGCCCGCTCGAGGATGTCGAAGGCCCTGTCAGCATCGTCTTCGCCCGTCACATACGGCGGCACGAGCCGGATCCCCCTCTGCCCGCAGCCCAGAACGAGCAGGCCGTTTTTCGCGCACTCGATGACCAGGTCATCGCGCATCGACGCGTCCTTCACGTCAAAGGCCAGCATCAGCCCCAGGCCACGCTGGCCCGATATGCCTTTCATGTCGTTAAGCCGCCCGAGCATGTATTCCCCAAGGAGTTGATTTTTCCGGAGCATCTTTTCCTTCTGGATTATCTCCACCGTCTTGATTCCAAGGGCCATGTCAAGCACATGCCCACCGCCCCAGGTGCTGGAAATAGCGCCCGGTTCGCCCGGGAACATCGATTTCCTCGACACGACCGCGCCCACCTGCAGGGCTTTTGCCGCGCAGAACACATCGGGTATAATCCCGTAGTGCTCGAACGACCACCATTTACCGGTCCTTCCAAGGCCGGTCTGCACCTCGTCCGATATATACGGGATGCCGTTCTTTTTCGTTATCCTCCTGATATCCTCGGCCATTCCCTTCCTTGCTATGTTGTAGCCGCCCTCGCCCTGGACATGCTCGATTATCACGAAGCCGATTTCTTCCGGCGATGCCTCGGCACGCAGGATTCGCTCGAGCTCCTCGCCGGCATTTTCATTGAACGGAAGCCTCATCGCTGGAAAGCGCATGTATCCCATCTTGTGGATGCGGTTCGAGTTGGTGAGCGACAGCGCCCCGAGCGTCCTCCCGTGCCAGCTCCCGGCCATCGATATGCCCATTTTCGCCGCGGGCCTTTTCCTCATGCAGATCTTGATTGCGTTCTCCACGGCCTCTGCGCCCGAATTGATGAGGAACGCCGCATCCATCGAGAACGGGGAGATTGAAAGCAGGCTCTCAATCATGTCCAGGTGCTCGGAAGTCGCAAAATCCTGCCCCGCGCATTTGAGCGGGTGGCGGAGGGAGTAGCTTTTGACGACTTCGAGGAGGCCGGGGTGGTTGTAGCCGAGCGGATTCGAAGCTATCTGGCTGGCGAAATCCAGGAAAACGTTGCCGTCGATGTCCTCGCAATACGGTCCCTTTCCGCGCCCGGACAAGACGAGCGGGTGGGGGACGGACCATCCGCCGTTCTTCTGTTTTAGCCCCTTGAGAATGCGTAATGACTTGGGCCCGGGTACCTGGGTTTTCAGCCGTATCATGGGGAAAGAAAACCGGGAAAATTTATAAGGATGAAGATTAGCCGAGCATTTTGGCGAATTCCCACTTCTTCCTCTTCTTCCAGTTGCCCTTGTGGTAGGCGTAGCTGGCAAGCAACGGGAGAACCGAGGTCGCCTCCGCGTAGACCATCTGCTCGTATGTCGTGTCCACCTTGCCCCAGGAGCTCGCCTCTTTCAGCGTGGAGCTTGAGCATGCGCCGTCGCGGACATCCGCCACGGTTATCTGGATGGCATATTTGTGCACAGGAACTTCCTTGCCCAGCACTTCCGCGCACACGACGGTGTCCTGTGCGAAGTTCTTCGGGACGCCGCCGCCAATCATGAGGAGGCCGCTTGTCGGGGCCGCCATCTTGATTTTCGTCAGCTCATAGAAGTCCTTCACAGAATCGATGGAAACATGCCTTTCCGGGTGATTGTGCTGGTGGAGGACAAGGCCGAACCCTGCGCTGGAATCCGAGAATGCCGGGCAGAAAATCGGGACGTTGTTCTCGAAGGCAGCCTGCACGAGCGAATCCTTCTTCTTGGAGTTCTTCGTCAGCCATCGGCCCATCTCGCGGATGAATTCGCGCGAGGAATACGGCCTGGGCTCGAGCGAATCCGCTATTTTTGTAATCGTCTTGTCGCATTCCTGGAGCTGCTCTTCGTCGATATACGTGTCGTATATCCTGTCGATGTACCTTTCGCGCAGCTCAAGGTCGTTCACATACGGGGTGCCGCGGTAGTGCTTGTAGCCAAGCGCTTCGAAGAAATCCATGTCCACGATGCTGGCACCGGTGGCAACGATGGCGTCGACCATGTTGTTTTTCACGAGGTCGGTGTAGAGGTTCATGCAGCCCCCCGCGCTCGTGCTTCCGGCCAATGTGAGCATGATGGCGCATTCCTTTTCGCCCAGCATCATGTCATATATCTCGGATGCACGGCCGAGGTCGCGCGAGGTGAAGGACATCTTCTTCATGGCCTCCACAATCTCTACCGAGTTGATTTTCTTGATGTCGATGTGCTCTACCGTCGTTTTCAGATAATCCTTCTTGTCCAAGCATATCACCTTGCGAGAATTTGATTGAGAGATTAATTGCGGGGAAAATTTAAAGCTGTTGCCTGATGCGTTCCGCAATCATTGCAAGGTCCTTCGCTTCCGCTTTTTTCGCGCGCGAGAAGCTCAATTCGCCACCGTGATTGAGGGGAACGAGGTGGATGTGCGCATGCGGAACCAGGAATCCTTCGATTACGACACCCATCTTCTTCGCCGCCATCGCCTTCTGGATGGGCCCGGAAAGCCGTCTCGACATCTCGAAAAGCGAACCAAACTCCTCTTTTCCGAGCTCGAATACGGTTTCGACGTGCTTTTTCGGGATGATGAGAGTGTGCCCGGGGTTGATTGGATTGATGTCGAGGAACGCGATGAACGAATCGTCCTCTGCGACTTTCGCGCACGGGATTTTCCCGGATGCAATCATGCAGAATATGCAGTCGTCCATGTCATCATTCCCCATTTGCAGGATAAACAACCATCAGATGTATCTCAGTTCCAGTCGTTTGGCCTTCGGCAGCATGTTCTTCACCATGCCTTTTTGCAGCAGGCCGCATCCAAGCGAAGCGCCCTCGAAACGGACAAGCACATAGCCGTCGCCGATGCCATCAACCGCGGCGGAATCCGGTTTGAAATCGCCGCCCCGCGCATATGCGAGCGCCTGCTCCCTTGTGGCATTGACTATGTTCCGGCTAACGCGCTTTCCAAGGGCCTGGAGAAGGTTAGTGGAAGGCTTGACCGTACCGTGCACGCGCGCGATGAGAAGGCCGATTGTCGCTATCTTGGGCAGGTCTGGGACCCGCCTTGGGCCAAGGTAGACGCGCCCCTTGGATGCCATATAGAGCCCGTAGTCGTCGAAAAGAGAGCGCTCGAGGCCGAAACGCTCCTCAAGGTAGCCGAACACCTTCTCCTTCGTTCCCGGGGGGGATATCACTTCAGACGTGCCTCTGCGCCTCATTTTCTCACCTTCGCAAGGAAAAACCCGCCCGTGTCGTTGTGGTGGGGCCAGATGCGGGCGGCATTGCGGATTTCACCGCTGAATTCGGTGCCGTTCCATGACCCGACGGTTTCCGATGTCCGGAGCCCGTCGAACGATGCCTTTTCCAGCCGCGCTTCGGGGCGGTTGTCAATGAGATGCTGCAGCACCTCCTCGTTCTCTTCCGGGGCGAAGGTGCATGTCGAGTACACGAGAGTCCCTTCGGGCATCAGCATGTCGAATGCCTTCAATATCAGCTGCTTCTGGACATTGGAAAATTGCCTGATGCCGCCTTCGGACCATGCGTCGAACACGTCATAGTTCTTGCGGATGGTCCCTTCCGATGAGCATGGCGCATCAAGCAGTATGGTTTCGAATTTCAGGTTCTGGAAAGCGTTCAGGTCGCGGTTCGTGATTACCGTGTTTAGGACGCCGGCCTTCTCAAGGTTGAATTTCAGCGCGCGTATCCTGCTGTAGGAGACGTCGTTGGCAATCAGCGTGCCTTTATTGCCCATCATCGCCGCTATCTGGGTGGACTTAGAGCCCGGCGCGGCACAGCCATCAAGGACGAACCGGGATTTTCCAAGCTCTTCGCGGACAAGGAGCGGAGGGAGCATGGAGACGAGCTCCTGGATATAGATGGCGCCCGTGAAATGCTCGAGTGAGAATCCGGCTTCAGGATTGTCGCATATGAAAGCATCGCCGTACCAGGGCACCCTTTTCAGCCCCATCCCGTACCCTTCGAACCTGCGCATCACTTCGTCTGCGGAGGACTTTATCGTGTTCACCCGGAAGGACTTGGGCAGCAGCTCTCCTAAGCATGAAAGGAACGCCTCTTCGTCGTCTACAAGGCTGCAGTACCTCTCCCTGAACCTGTCCGGGATTCTCATCTGCCGGTGCCCTCCGTCCCATCGTCGCCCGTTTGTGCGTCGCCGCCGCTCCCGCCAGATTCTACCTGCCTGAGCTTGTCGCGGAGCGAGCCCTTGCCCCTGCTGACCACGAACCCCTTATGAAGCACGATTGATTTTTTCATATGGCTGAACACTGCGTCCATGACCGTCTGGCGCTCCACCGGGGCGCTCCAGGACAAAGAAAATACGGTATTGCCGGTGGAGAACATCAGCCCGCCGCCAAAAAACTTTTTCGTTCCCGAGGCATAGTGATAATCCCGCACGTATGCGGGCAGGCCATGGAATCGGGATTTGCGCACGCTCGCGATTATGCCTGAGGATGGGCCTTCGAGCTCGCCCTTTGCATATTTTGCGAAACTGAACTTTTCCGGCAGCTGCGCATCCACTGCGACCGTGAACTGGCACATGCCGTCCGTTGACTGGAACGATATCGTGTATTTCCCTTCTACGACCGCGACGTTCTCGTCATATCTCCAGCCTTCAGGCACCGGGAGCTCGAAATTGCCCATCCCGTCGCGGAAGTGCCAGAAGCGGACGGACCTCTCGCCCATCCCCAGGCAGGATGCGATCCTTGAGAAAACGTCAGCGTTCGGCAATCGAAAGCACCTCTTTGCACTCGTTGGTGTACGTTCCGTAGGAAAATCCGCAATAGGATTTGATGTTCCGGAAGCCCGCCGTTTTCAGCAGGGATTCGAGTTCCCTGTTCGTCACGAACGACAGGTCCATCAGGAATTCCTTCACGCGACCGTCGTAAAGCTTCAAAACTATTTTGTAGTGTCCGATGCGCCCCCGGGGCTCGAAATTAAGGAACCAGTCCAGCCTGTATTTCGTCCCATCAGGCGCCGTCATCTCTTCATAATCGTAGTTGTGATAGCCGCCCTGCATCCCCATCTCCTCGCCTGAGGGGTTGTACGTATGCAGGATTAGCCGTCCTCCTTCGGCAAGGTGCTCCCGAAGATTCTGCAGCGTCTTCTTCCTCGTTTCGCTGTCTTTGAGGTGAAGGAAGCTCCGGTAAGGCATGATTATTAGGTTGAATTTTCGGCTTATTTGGAAATCCGTCATGTCGGCTTGGATGGCATTCGCCCTGATTCCGAGCGTTTTGGCGTTCTCCTGAAGCTTTGCCAGCATGCCGTCGGACAGGTCTATGCCCGTGGCATCGATGCCGCTTTGGATGAGCTTGAGGAGAATCCTGCCCGTGCCGCACGCTACTTCCAGTACCGGGCCGCGCGCGTTCCTGGCCTCGTTGAGATAGAACTTCAGGTCCAGCTCGTCCGAGTATATCCAATCGTAGTATTCCGCCATCTCGTCGTAAACGTTCATCCGATAGGTTAGCTATGGCAACCTAATAAATCCTTATTGGGGGAATAAAACCGTGTATCTCCATATCGATATGGACTATTTCTTCGCCCAGCTTGAGGAGAAGCGCAGGCCCATGGCAACGGGCAAAATCATCGTTGTCTGCGTTTACAGCGGGAGGACGCAGGATTCGGGCGTCGTTAGCACTGTCAATTACCCGGGGCGGTCGGTCGGGATCCATTCCGGGATGCCTATTGCCTTTGCCAAGAAGCGCGCCCCTCCAGCCGATTCGATATTCATTCCCGTGGACCACGAGTACTACTCGCAGGTCTCGATGCAGATAGACCGGATAATCCGCAGGCACTGCAACAAGGTAGTTCAGGCGAGCATAGATGAGTGGAACGTGGAGGAGGACAGCATCGCCGACAAGGATGCGGCAGCAAGGGCGGCGGAGCTGGCTGCAGGGCTTAAGAAGGCCATCCGGAACGAACTCGGCCTCGCATGCAGCGTAGGCGTCGCGCCATCGCTCTTGGGGGCGAAGATGGCGTCATCGAAATCCAAGCCGGACGGGCTCCTTGTCCTCGACCGGGCGGAGGAGGCGAAGATGATTGGCGGCTCTCAGGTGGAAAAGGTCCCAGGCATAGGCCCCAAGACCGCCCAGGCGCTTTCGGAAATGGGCGTGGTGAAGGTCGGCGACATTGAAAAACTCGACCCGATTGCGCTTGTCGATGTTTTTGGAAGGAAGGCGGGCGCCTGGCTCCATGACCTTGGGAGCGGAAGGTATGACTCGGGCCTGGGCAGTGAGAAGGAGCAGGATGAAATCAGCCGGATTGGCACGCTAAAGGAAAAGACGCGGGACCCGTACATGCTCCTGGCCAGGCTGGATGAACTCGAAAAGGAGGCGAGGGAACGCCTTATGCAGATGAAAAAGTCCTACCGGACGCTTTCAATCATATTCGTAACCGAGGATTTGAAGACGCATACGAAATCCGAATCTTTCCGCAACCCGAAAAACTGGGACGCCGATACCCATAAGGAGGCGGAGGCGCTCGTCCGGGCATTCCTCGATGGCAACACGCTGGAAGTCCGAAGGATAGGCATCCGTTTCGGGAATTTCATGGATTTGGGCGGCCAGACGACGCTTTTTTAATTGTGTAAAAAGATGATAAAAAGAGTATATATAAACACTTCCCACCATTATTTATCCCATGCGCACAAAGCAGACCAGTTTCGGGAAGGCCTTGGAGGAAAGGGGCGATTTCAGGCGCGCCCTGGGGGCGTACCAGAACGCGGGGCTTATCGAGGACGCGCAGCGCATGCATTCCGTGATAGAAACCATAGAGACCACTGGAAAACTGGAAAAAATCGGCCTCTACATGCGGGCTGTGGACTTGCTTCTTGAGCGCGGGCTTGCCGGAGAGGCTAAAGCACTTTCTTTAAGGGTCGGTCCGAAGGGGGTGCGCGAATCTGATTATGTCCTCCTGAGGGTCCTTTCGGATGAAGGGAATGCAGGGGCCATGGAGGCTCCGGCCGAACACCTGATGAGGCTTGACGGATATGCAAGATATCTGGCCGGGCTTTCCGTCGCCGGCGCCTACCCCCAGGTCGCAGAGTGGATAGCGGACGGCCTCAGCGGCAAGGAAAGAAAAGCCGAAGAGCAGCACGCTGGGCAACACGGCGAAAAACCCGTGCCCAGGATGTTTATTTCCGCTGGCGATGCGAAGGAGATGGCGAATTCGATGATTTCGATGCTTTTTATGGCCATGGACAATCCTGCCGAGATGGCGTACCACGCCATGAGGCTGTACCGCAGGCTCGGCAAGGCAGATGATGCCGAACGCTGCCGCGTCATAGCGAGCGAGTGCGAAGGGCTTCGATTCTATGCCGCCATGGCAGAAGGCGGAGCTGAAGGCATCATGGGCAAGGGATTCCACTTCGACAACAGCATGAGGCTGGTGGTGGCGATATCTGACGGCCATGCGGGTTTAGCCGTGCAGGCGATAGAGAAAATCGGGCATACGGACGAGGAACGGCTCGGGATGGCGTCCGACATCCTGTACGAGATGGAGAAATTCGCCCATGAACGGCTCAACACGGATTCGATATTCACGCTCTGCGGATATATGGATGGGAAACGGAATGCGCTGAAAGTGCAGAATACCCGGAAGCTCGATGAGTTCAAGGCGCTTATCGCAACCGGAGACCTCGAAGGCCTGAAGGCCGGGATGAAAGCGCTTGAATCGATAAAATTCCGTTATCTTGATGTGTCCTACCACGACATGAAGCGCGAATGCGCGGATGCGGCGATGGGACTGGGAACCGCGGAAGCTGTGACGCTCGCCGCCGGCTTGTACAGCGACACATCGGAAAAAAAGCTCGAATGCGCGGAAATCCTGCTCACGCGCGGGAAGTCGAAGGAGGCCGGCGAAATATTCGCCGCAATGACCCGCGCCGTCTCATATGACCTGTATTCCCAAAGGGAAAACCATGCCGTGAACCCGAATTCGATTGAATTGAAGGAACGCCTTCTGGCAAGGACCTTTTCGCTCGAAGCCATCCACCCCCTGATCAGCTTATCGGTCTATGATGGATTCCGTGAGCATGAGGGCGTCATTCGGGTGGCGGGCGCGCTTGCCGGGTCGCAAAGCCTTCAAGAAGTCGAAAGCGCCGCCTGGGCGGTTTCTTCCTTCGATAAGCGCAGCATCCTCATGCGGGACCTTCTGCTCCG
>JAGVPF010000109.1 GCA_020052325.1 archaeon | reverse complement strand
GGCAGGAATGAAGTTTCGCACATAAAGGGGAGAATCAAGTTCGAGGACCTCACAGGCGGAGCGAGGGAGTTCCTTCCGGTCATGATAAAGAAGGCGATAGCCGAGCGCGAGGCGGATTTCGTCAATTTCATTAATTCCGCAAAGCCCATTTCAATCCGCGTCCACACCCTCGACCTTCTTCCCGGGATAGGGAAGAAGAACATGGAAGCGCTTCTCCGCGAGCGGGAAGCGAAGCCCTTCGAGTCGTTCGTCGACATCCACGCGCGCGTGCCGACATTGGCCGACCCGATGGGCGTCTTCGTGCACAGGATAATGAGCGAGCTTGAGGGAAAGGAGAAATACTACCTTTTCACAAAGCCCCCTTTCCAGCCAAGGTTCGGGCCAAGATAAAATGATGAAATACCTCTTTTTCATTTTCCTCCTCCTCAGTCCCCTGTTTGCGGCAGGCGGCGCCATAGGCATTGACGCGAACGCCTCTGCGGTCATGATAGGGATTTACGCGCAGGTCGAGACCAACGCCACGACACAGGCCGAATACGAGGCGTTCCTCGCGAACAACTCGCTGATCGTCCTTGGAAGCGGGATGGACATAAGCGAGCGCATCATCCTTGACGGTGCAAAGTCGCAGAACGCATGGCTCGCAAATGCGCGGGAAGGCAACGACAGCACGGCTTCACGAACGGCGATACTTGGGGGGAGGCATCCGCTGGCCCTCCTTATCGGAGGCCCTGAGCAGAACAACGTCACTGCGTATGGCATCACGCACGGATGGTTCAACGACACGCGCACAATCGAAGGCGGATTCATCGTCAAAAGCGGCAAACTGCCGGGTGGAGCGGTCGTTGTCGCCATATCGGACAAGATGGGCTTTGAGCCCGGCGCGGTGAAGAACGAGGGCGCGAAGTACTCGCCTCTTAACGCAATCATGAGCCCGGAATACGTCCCGGTTGCGGCGACAGGCATATCGCTCATCATGCTCATACTCATCAATGTCGGAAGGACGGTCTTCGAGTTCAAGGCCCTTGATTTGGGCCGCAAAGGCAAGAAAGTCGGCGAAGGCGCCACGATGTACCGGGGCTATAATATGACAGAAGCCCTTGCCATAATAGGAGCATCAGCGGTGCTTGGCGTTTCGATAAGCTGGCAGTATTTCGGCCCGAGCGGGGACTTCGTTTTCTGGGTTTTCGTGAACACAATCATCTGCCTGCTCGGCGCCATATTGCACGAAGTGACGCACAGGATTTTCGCGCATTATTTCAACATAAAAATGGAATACCGGTTCTGGACCGCAGGCTCGGCCCTCACATTAATCAGCTCATACCTTGGAAACGCCTTCTCGATACAGGCATTCATCCTGGAGGAGATTCCGCAGGGCGTGCCCAAATGGAAGGTCGGGCTGATGAAGCTCTCTGCGCCCCTTGTAAGCGCATTCGTCATGATAATTTTCGCCTTCCTGTATTACCAGTCCCCGAATCCCGTGTTCAAGACTGTATATTCCACAAGCGCCCTCTGGGCTATTGCCGAGATACTTCCCTTCGGCTCCCTGGACGGCAAGGACATCCGCGACTGGAGCCATACCATTTGGTTCGCCGCTTTCAGTTTCATAGGGATGACGTACCTTGCAGTCACGTTCCTGATATAGGATTATAATCAGGGAAGTGGAATTAGGCAGGATAAGGCGATGGTGAGACGATGCACAGGATTGTAACCATTATACTCATAGCTTTACTCGCGTTCGGATGCACAATCAACCCCCAGGATTCAGTGCCGCAAAAACCGCCCGGGGCATCCGGGCAGGATGCAACGGGGCCCGAAGGGAGCTCGGGGAACGGAAGCATAACCGGAAACGGCACCGGCTCACCCCAAGGTGTGGCGTTATTCACCCTTGAGGGGGTTGCAGGGCACGGCACCAAGGATGACTGCTGGATTGTCATCGGGAACAAGGTGCTCGACCTCACAGGGTTTGCTGCTCATCCCGGAGGGGACGCATATTCGCCGTACTGCGGGAAAAATGCGACTGGAGGCTTTTCCAGCAAGGGAAGCATAGGAGTTGACCATTCCGACTACGCATACACGCTCATCGACAGTTACGTTATTGGCGAAATAGGCAAGCCGATGCCGGGCGGCTCCGGCACGCAACCAATCGGAAACGCCACATCTGGTGGCAATTCAGGTGGAATGGCAGACGGTTCCGGCCAGGCCGGCGGGAATGCAACCGGCGCAGGCCAAAGCGGCGGAAACGCCAGCGGCACCGGGGATGCCGGCAATCAAAGCTCCGGCGCCGATTCCCAGATTATCCTCACGATTGAAGAGGTCGCCAGGCACAACACTGCAAACGACTGCTGGATGGTGATCTACGGCAAGGTCCTCAACCTCACCGTGTTCTCATCGCATCCCGGGGGAAGCACATACGCCCCATACTGCGGAACCGAGGCTACGGCCGCTTTCGACACCAAAGGAGGGCGGGGGAATACGCATTCGGGCGCTGCTGCTGCGGACCTTGCCGCATATACAATCGGCGAACTGGGAAAGCCGCAGAACCGGACGATCGACGCGGCAAATGTGACGATTCCGGGCGGCGGAGACGACGACGGATATGACGATGACGGATACGAGGACGATGATTGAGGTGGAGACATGCAGAAACCGAGCTTCATTTTCCTGCTGATATTGGGCGCGGTCGCGCTTCTAGGGGCATACCAGGCATTATTCCCGATTCCCGCAATGACCTCGTTCGTCAGGTTCTTCGCACTGTCAGCCTATCTTCTGCTCTGTGTCAGCCTCATTATAGGCCCTCTCACGATATTCTGGCCGCAGGTGTTCGGCCAGGTTGTCGAGCCAAGGCGCGCCGTAGGGATTGCATGCTTCGTTTTCGTGGCACTTCACGGCCTTCTTGTCATCGGGATTCGGTACAATTGGAATCTGTCCCCGCTTGTTTCCGGCCTCGGGCTCATTGTGACGGTGCCAGCGACAATCGTGCTCCTTGCGCTCACGCTGACATCGAGCGATTATGCGGTGAAGATGCTCGGGCCGGTGCTTTGGAAGAATGTCCAGCGGTTCAACTACCTCGCATTCGTCTTCTCGAGCGTGCATTTCATCCTCCTTTCAAACGGGCTTTTCACGGCTGTAAACGGGAAGATGTTCGTCAACATCGCCGAGGTGACGCTGCTGATTCTCGGGCTTGCGACGGTAGCATTGCAGGTTGCCGGATTCATCGTTAGAAGGAAACGGATGCGGCAGATGAAAGCCGGAACGCCTGCCGATAAGCCTACCGCACCCTCTTTTTAGCCATCATGACTGCGGTAAGCTCGCCGAAGCCCTTGTCCCGCACCAGCTCGGCATACTTGGATTTGCATTCTTCGTCGAATACGAATCCGGCGTTCTTGAGTGCTTCAATGCGCTTTGATACGCGCTCATGGCACTGCAGGAGCACTTCGGGCGATTTTTTCCCCTCATCGCCGAACCGCTTTCCCATCTCGAGCCAGTACCTCATGCTCCCTACGACTGCCCCGCGTTCGCCTTCTGTCAGGCCATCGAATGCGCGGAGTATCATATCGCTGTCAAGACCGTATAATAGGCGGAATTGCCTGAGCTCGGACCGCTCGCTCTTGAGAATCGCCATGGGGCCGCCACGCACAAAGCGGAAGATCTGCTCCGTGGCCTTCTCGTCATGGGGCTCCTGAAGGAGGCAATACATCCAGTAGACGCGTGCGGGGCTCTCGTAAGTGCCTTCATGCCAATCGCCGCTGATTAGGGGAACACCCGGCAGGAGGACGCGGGATATCTCGGGCAGGTGCTCGTTGAAAGACTCGTGGTGGATGGCGGCGTTTGTTATAAACAGGTCAGTGCTGTCGGATTGCATATTCCTGATAGCGTCTACAGTTCCAACATGCGGAATCGTGAATAAAATCCGTTCCAGCATGGTACCCGAAGTAAGCCGGGAGATGGCCTCTATTGCCGTCTCCAGCCGCTTTTCCGAAGGTTCTATCAGTATAAGCTCGATTGCGATAGACCCGCCCAAATTCGTTTTTAAAAGCTCGCGGACAAGGGCTGCGCTTGTGTCTCCGGTACCCGCGCCGATATCTTTTACCTTGAATGCGAACGGCTTTGCGCATTGCGCAACCAGGCGACTGATATGCTCGGCGGCATAAGCCCCCACTCTCATGTTGATTATGGCGTTTGAATCGAGCAGCCCGGCCTTCTCGCAAGCCTCGGCTATCATCGTGTTCATGCTGGCATCGGTCTCTTTCCATTCTGCGCTGTAGGCACCCTTGGATTCGGCAGATATCCATTCGATATTGTCTGCAGTCACCACGATGCCCCAGTTCCTGTAGGAATAAGCATGCGTCCTAAGCGGGCTGCCGAGAGGGACCGGGCACCATTCGAATAGGGCTTGGGCTTCGGTATTGAGCCGCTCAATATTCACTATACTGGATATGTCTTGCACTATAACACCAGCGTGATTGATGCTAAAAACAGTTAATAAACCCATGTGTTAATCTATTACCACAATAAAAATTCGGGTTTTTTCATGTTTACTGGGGAATTGTCATTTAGAAGAATCAGGTCAGTAGATGTCGATGGGGTGCTCGAGGCATCCTGAAAGGGCGTCTGCGAACTCCTCGGCGTCCTGGTAGCGCCTGCGAGGCTCCTTTTCAAGGGCCCGCGCCACCGCGTATGAAAGGCGCCTTGGAATGGCCGGGTTCCTATCATGGAGCGGGACCGCCTGGACGGTGCGGTGCACGCGGAAGTATTCCTCCTTCTCATCCCTGTCCGAGAGCGTGGTATACGGATACCAGCCAGAAAGGAACTGGTAGGTTATCATGCCGAGCGAATATATGTCCGCCCTGCGGTCTATCCTGGCTTTTGGGTATGTCTGCTCGGGCGCCATGAACATGGGCGTGCCTACGGCGATGTCCACCCGCATGGCGAAATCCTGCATGCCGGGGACGATGGAATAGTTGAAATCCAGGAGGCTGGCCGTTTTTTTGTCGAAGCTGAGGACCAGGTTGGACGGCTTGACGTCCCTGTGCACAATCCTCGCGCTATGAAGAGCCGATAGGATGTCGCATATTCCGATTGAAAGCGCTATGACCCTCCGGGCCTCCCTCAGGTTGTTGAGGGAGAAGGTGAGCCCGTCCTTATACTCTTCTATGATGTAGGGGTCCGGGCCGCCAAGGTTCGAGCCATAGATGGCGGGAATTCCATCATGCCGTACGAGCGACAGGGCGCGCGCCTCGGTTTCGAGCGTGAAATGGGCGTTTCGGTTATCCAGCTTGTCCCCGCGGAGGCGTTTCACTGCGACTTCGAGGCCCGTGCGCTCATCCTGCGCAAGGTGGACTATTGCTACCGCTCCGCACCCTATTTCCAACAACGGCTTGTACCTCCCGCCCACCACATCGAATAAGTTGCGGTCGGGCGGCTCGGCGTGTTTATGGCGGGGCCTGCGGGGATGTCTATGCATATGGGTATACATTGCCAGTAAAGGTTTATAAAACATACAATTACATCTATGGCGACAGAAAAAAGGTGGATTCCGATTCAAGACGCGGCCGGGGGATAGGATGGGCAGGAGGACTGGGAAAGCGGCATCTGTCAGGGATAACGCGTTCTCCCCGTGCTCTTGGCCGGCACCCTAGCACCGGGCGCAATGGTGCTTTTTTGCATCATGCGCATCGCGGCCGACAACCGCCACCCCGCAGGCGATGGACCAGTTCAAATCGGCAACGACGCTGCGCCCCCCGTCGCCGCCGACGCCGCGGGCGAAAGAGCCGTGCCATCCCGTTGCGCCCTTGTCAAAAATCGTTCTCATCCACCCGTATCTGGCTGCCGGATTATCTGGTGAAGCGGCCTTGGCTGCATCCGGGAAACCGCGGCTATCCGCATGCGCCCATCCGTTGTTCATGAACCGCACTGCCCTCACCCTCCCTTCAAGCGCATCCAGGTCGGTTGGTGAAACCGTAAACTCCTTTTCGCCCGTCCGGGTTATCTGCAATAGCCCTATTGAATCGTAGACGCCCATGCCGCCGGCCACTTTTTGGAGGCTCATCTCCCGTCCGCCGAATGTTACGGGGACATCCGGAATCAGTTTCCTGAAGAGGGCCCCGTTTTCAATCCAGAGTATTTCCCTGCCCAATGGCGCCTTGTAGTCCTTGCCGTACACGCAGTATTCGCAAGTCCTGACCCACCGGTCGCCCATGACAGCGGGATAAATTCCGCTCACATTAAGGGCATCGTCGACATCCAGGGCATCGTCAATATCCTTCATCCCTGCGATATGCTCGGTCCTCTTGTCGAATTTCCCTTGAAGATTGAACATCTGCGCCTGTGTGAAGTTTCCTTCCATTGCCCTTATCGGCTTTCCGCCGGACAAACAGCCTGTGCTTGTTTCAACAACCATGTACTCCCTCCGTGCTGTAGAAAATATGGGCCCGCCCAGGATCGAACTGGGGGTCTTCGCTGTTCTGAAAACTTTTAGAAGCCGAATTTATCATCCGGCATTTCCAAAAAAGTTTCTGTAAGAGCGACGTCTTAACCATTGACAGCCTTGCTGGCACGACAGGGAACAGAGTTCCCTGCGCCCCATTGAAACGAAACATCGTTTCAATAGGGAATCTTGAACGGATGCCGTTCAAGGCATTCGACTACGAGCCCACGGATTGTGAAAGGATTAGTTCCTGAACGGTTTTTTAATCATTCGAGGTGGAGCGCAGTCCTGCAATTGGCGCAGAAATCCCGCCCCTTGGAATCCACGCCTTCGATGGACTCCGAGAAAACCATCACGCACGAGCCGTCTTCGCAGTGCGGAAGGCCGTGCAGGTGCCCGATCTCATGCATCGCCTCCTTGAGGATGCGCTCCTTGAAAAGAGCGCCCGCCGTCCGCATGTCCGGGATTTTCCCGTAGAAGCGGGGGTCGAGCCTTGCAGTAGATACGACCGCGGCATTTCCCTTGGCCAGTCCGAACACGAAATCCCGGGGCTTCGAGTACATGTCCTCATGGATTATGAATACGGTCTTCCGGGCCGGGTCGGACCCCCATGCTAGCTCCGCAAGGAGGGCGTCCGCGTCATGTTGTTTCCTCGAATTCCGGTACGAGCGGGTGAATGGGAAGTCGGCGAATCGCGCCGATATCTGGCTGTGGAATGCCCTTGAGAGCGAATCCACAAGGTTGTTGAATCCGGGCACCGTGCGGTCGGTGATAACCAGGGATATCTGCATGCGTGGGATTAGGGATAGGATAAAAATAAAAAATAGGCCGGGCTCGGATTTGGCCCGGGTTTCAGACGTTGAAGTATTTCAGGAGCTCGTGCCCGCTGATGCCCTTCATGGATTCCTTGTGCTGCCTCAGCTTGAGGTCAAGGTAATCCGCAAGGAGCTCTGTCGGCACGACACCCTTGAGGAACGCGGTGTCGCTCTGCAGCGCGGCAGCGGCATCGAAAAGGCTTCCCGGAAGCTCTTTTACGGTCCTCTTCTTGCTGCCCGTTTCCTCGGTCGGGTCGCCAGGCTCGGTCTTCTTCTTGACACCGTCAAGGCCCGCCGCGGCCATAAGGGCCTGCGCAAGGTACGGGTTGGCCGCCGGGTCCGCCCCGCGGTAGACGATTCTTTTCGTCTCCTTGATGTTCTTCTTGTAGCTCGGGACGCGGACAAGGGCATCCTTGTCCATTGCGCTCCATCCGACCTTGAAGCCTTCCATCGCAAGCCTCCGGTACGAATTCGGGGTCGGCGCCGTGAAAAGCGAAAGTGCCGAAGAGTGCTCAAGTAGGCCGCCGATGAAGTACCGGCCGGTCTGGCTGAGCTGCCCGTAGGCTTCCTTGCCCTCATAGAACAGGTTCTGCTCGCTGGTCTTCCAGAGGCTGATGGCGATGTTGAACGAGTTGCCCCGCTCGCCCTCAATCGGGTATGGCATGAACGTCGCCGCCGCATTAACCGCGGTGGCAAGGTTCTTGGTGATGAATTTCAGCGTGTTGACCGCGTCGCCTGCCGCTTTGAGGCTCCTTGGCGAGAGCTCGAACGTCTGCTGGGACGTCGGCGCCCTGCCATGGCGGTGCGAATCCACGAGCACGCCGAAGCTGTCTTCGAGCGTCTCGGAAATCTGCGTCCTCGCCGAATACATCGAGTCGTACGGCGTCGCCGCGTAGGCGCCCGACTTCTCGTTCGAAAGCGGGGAAGGGCCCCACCTCGCCTCGCGCGAGTCCATGAGGAGGCCGGTGCCCCTGCCCTTAGTCGTCTTGTCGGCTGTCGCGGTGTCCAGGAGGTAGCATTCGACCTCGCTTCCGACAAGCGAATTCTTTATGCCCGCGGCACCGAGGTTGGTTTCCATCCTCTCAGCCACATAGCGCGGGTCTTTGAGGAACCTTTCCTTCTTCACGGCGACAACCACGTCGCAGATGAGCCTGACCGTACCCGGTTCCCACGGGAGCCTTGCAAGCGTGTCCGGGTCCGGAAGCAGGACCAAATCGCCCTGGTCCGAGTTGCCGTAGACCTCCGAGAGGTCCGCGGCGTGGATTCCGTTGCCGAAAGTCGCTTCCTCGAGCTTCCGGTTTGAAACGCTGATTCTGTGCATCTGTCCCTTGATATCAAAGAACTGTAAGTCTATCCACCTAATCTCATTTGTAGCGATATATTTCATCACATCGTCTATAGCAGACAAAAGACCACCGGATATGTTTAGCGTTATATAGGAATAAATAGGTTTCGAAATGCCACCTCGAAGAGCGAAAAACGCCCCTCCCGGGCCCGTTTATCCGCAGTGGAGGTCCTCGTCTTTCCGCTCCTTGGCCATTATCCTTGCCACAGGCGTGATATAATCTTCGTTCAGGCAGCCGGTGCATATCGGCAGGCCTATTGC
>JAGVPF010000154.1 GCA_020052325.1 archaeon | reverse complement strand
GGCGTAGCGCATCCCGCCAGCCCTGAGTTTCTTGTCCTTGTAGAATGTCAATCTATTTACAAAAAATGTCCGCTTGTTTTTCATTGGCGTTGGCACATGCGCTTCAGCTGACACCAATCCGGAAAGAAACTCCCGAATGACGTACGGCGGGGCATTCGATATCCAATCGGGAACGCCGTACTTCGTTGTTGCTTTGTCGCCCACCGGAAAACCAAGTGCGTACATCGTTCGAACAATATGCGATGAGGTGCACAGGAAACTTTCAGAACTCCCTTCCACGGTTATTTCTTTGGAACCGTGCTTTATCTTCGATTTGGTCATTCTGCTGCATAATTTCGAGTGCCTTCCCCCCAGGGCCTTTATGTCTCTGCTGACAAGCCCAAGGTCGCTTTTCAAGCCGCAGAACCCCCAGAATGTGGGCTGCCCATTCTTCAGCGTCAGCCAGCCATCGCCAAGGGCATATCCAAAGAGGCGGGCGACGGTTAATATATTCGGATTTTGGTAGTCAACAGGCAGGATCCCTGCCGCCATCTTTTTCATCGTTCTAATAAAGTGCTGTTTTGCACGATTCCAGTCTCCCGTATAGGTATCCAGGATATCTATCTCAGAGATGATGCCCCCCCTTCGTATCCTTACTTTGCCCGCATCGGTATCGAGAGGGGGGCGTACGGCTACCCGGTCCCTGGCGTCTAAATTAGCTGCTCGCTTCCACTCAACCACTCCGTCCCTATCACATAAAATGAGGTGGTCCGCTGTGCAGTTTATGGAAAAATTCCCCAATCTCACAGTTACGAAATCCTTTCTGCACGGTATCTCATGGAAACCGATCACCTCTTTAACCTCTGTCCGGTTTTCTTTCGCGTTATACGTTTGGACAAAAATCGGCCTCCTTTGTTTCACCACTTTTTTTATTGGAACTTCAGAACCGTCAAACAGGCGTATTTTTGCATTTCCATCAACACACTCGTCAAAAACCACAAGCGAAAAGCGCGGTTCCAGCGTGCCGTTCTCGAGGTCGTTCCGTATGGTCTGGGGCGTGCTTATGATGATATCCGTCAGGTACGCCTCCTTCCGTTTCTTCGGGCTCACCTCGCCTGTCACCAGAACCACATTCTTTTCGGAAAGTTCAAGCGTATTCATGACCGAGTGCTGGTGCTGCTTGGCAAGCGGCTTTGTGGGGGTCAGGAGGAGGCAGCGGCCCAGTTTCATCCTGTCCGAGATGAGCATGAGCGCAATCAGGGTTTTCCCGAGCCCCGTAGGCAGGACGACGAGGGTGTTGCCGTGCTGGGTCACTGAATTGTAAATGGAAAGCTGGTAGGCCCTGGGAACAAGCTGCACGGCTAGGCTTATGCCAAAGGCGCTTTTTAACGATTCTGGGGGCGCATTTCCCCCGCGTTCCGCATTCCTCCCGCGATATGGGTCCGGCCGATGCATTCAATCGTCGTAGGCGGCGGATATGTCAAGTTCCTTGAGGCTGTGCTCCACCAGCGCATTCTCCTTGATTTGCGGGAGGGTGTCCTCGTAAGTCGGCCGCTCCTCCCTGAAGAACACGCCTATGGGGAGGCGCTCGTAGTTGCTCGCCGCCTGCTCGTAAGCCTTCTCCAGCGCCTTCATCCGGTCGGCCGGGTCATGCCCTTCCGCCTCGAGCTTGTACACCCTTTTCGTGAAGAAGTCGTAGGTGTTCAGCTTGTTGAACGTCACGCAGGGCTGGAAGACATCGACAAGCGCGAAGCCCCTGTGCGCCACCGCCTGCTTGAACAGGTCCTTCATGTGCGTTATGTCGCCGGCGAACGCGCGCGCGACGAACGTGGCCCCGCCGTTTATCGCAGTAGAAATCGGGTTGAACGGTGTCTCCACGACCCCGTATGGCGTGGTCTTGGTTTTCATGCCCAGTTGCGATGTGGGGGATGCCTGCCCCGTGGTCAGTCCGTATATCTGGTTATCGTGGACGATGTACGTGAGGTCGTAATTGCGCCTCATGATGTGCAGGAAATGCCCCGAGCCGATTCCGTACCCGTCGCCGTCCCCGCCTACGTCTATCACGGTCAGCCTGTTGTTTGCGAGCTTTATTCCTGATGCCACCGGCAGGCCGCGTCCGTGCAGGCTCTCGAAGCCGTACGTGTTAACATAATGCGGGAGCTTGCTGCTGCATCCTATGCCCGAAACTATGACCGCCTGGTGCTGCGGTATCTGTAGTTCTGCCAATGCGCCCTTTAGCGCTCCCACAATCGCGAAATTGCCGCATCCTGGGCACCACTGCGACTTTTCCTTGACGTTATAATCCATTACGGTAACCATTGCATTCACCTTGGATTCCGCCTAGAGGCCGTGCCTCTGCGGGTTGTAATATTCCATATCCTCCTTCTCGACGACCTCGACCCTTTGCTCCCCCTTGAAGCCGGATTCCTTCAGCTTCACGACCTCTTCGGTTATCTGCTCGGCAAAGAACTGCCTGCCGTCGTATTTGAGCATGTGGAAATCGAGCTTCACATTCGCGTATTCCTTCAATATGCCGGCGAACTGCGCGGTCGAGTTGTTCTCCACGATAATTGTCACGCCCGCATTCCGGAGCGCCTTCTTCACAGCCCTCGGGTTCAGGGGGTATACGTGCGTGAAGCTGACCAGCCTCGCCTTGATTCCCTTCGTTTCCAGAAGGGGAAGGGCATCCAGGGCGGGGAGCTTCATCGAACCCCATGTGACGAGGGTGACCTCGGCGCCTTCGGTCGCGCCGAAAACCGCCGGCGCTTCCATTTCCCTGATGATTTTCTTCATCTTGGCTGCGCGCTTGTCGACCTGTTTCGCCCTCATCACGAAGCTTTCCGAGCTGAAGCCGGTCTCATCATGCTCATAGCTCGTGCCGACGTGCATGCCGTTTTCCGTGCCGGGGATTGCGCGCTCGGATACGCCGTCCTCGGTGATGGCATATCTTTTCCAGCGGGTGAGCGGGGCGAGCGGGGGGAGATGCCCCTTGACCAGCTTGCCGCGCTCGATTTTCACTTTCGACTGGTCGAAGCGCTCGGTCGAGAAGACGGTCTC
>JAGVPF010000135.1 GCA_020052325.1 archaeon | reverse complement strand
TGGAGCATTTCGGCCTCGCGCACATCACAAACGAGCTCACGCGCGCGGGCATTCCGGCATTCAACGGCCTGATTTCGACAGTGGTCGGCACAGTTCCGGGCGGCTCGTTCGCAGAGCCCGGGAGCAAAGAGGAGGAGAAGGCGAACGAGAGCCAGGGAAAGATGCTCGAATCCGCGATGCGCGCGCTCTGGAAAATAGCATACGGCCAATGACGGCGCGCGGCAACCAGGCGCTTAGAGCGGCTTCTCGAACTGCGCGAGCGCAATCTTCGTCTCCTTCTCCATCCTTTCCATCACTGATTTCGTCTTCGCATCCGCCTTGGCCCCTTTCATTTCCTCGACGAAATCAAGGAACTCGTGATAGTGCTTAATCGGATTCTTGCATCGCGTCCCCCAGTCGAAGACCGCGCACTTCATCTCTTTGCCCAGCTGCGGGCCGTACTCCTTCAGCACGCGCTCGCGCGTCTCGTCCGGCATCACCGCATCGTCATAAAGGAAGCGCAAATCCGTGCCATCGCTCATCAGGTGGAACAATTCCTCCGCGACAATCAGATAAACATTCGCGTTCGGGAAGTCGCGCTTCACCCTCTTCTCCACATCCTTCATCAGCCTTGCGCCGTTCACCGAGCAGGCGAGCGAGCAGACGACGAGGTTCTCGAGCCTGTATCCTTTCGAATCGAGCGAATCAAGGAGGTGGTATATCCCCTTCTGGAGCGTCGCACCCGTGGCGATGGTATCCCCAATCACGACCGTTGCATTATCCGGAAGGGACTCGAAATTCTCGTACGTGGCAACGGCGGTGAACCCGCCCTCGCTCCCCTCCACGCGCTGGCGTTTTATACCCAAAAAGCATTGCGGAATGGCCGCATTGAAATTCTTCTTGAATCCGTGGTTCAATTGATAATAGAGCCCGCCCGCAAGGAAGATGAGTTCCGTTATGTTGCCCTGCTTCTTCCCTTTCAGAACTAAGCGGCCGACCGCGTCCATGAATGTCTCGGCGACCCTTTCCATCCGGTCCTGCAGCTCCTTTCCGGCGATATGCGGCCGAAGCAGGATTCCGCTTCCTTCCTCCGAGCAGATGATATACGTCTTATCCGGAAATTCCCTGTTTCCGGCCTTGTACATCCTGTAGCCGTCCTTGTGAATCAATTCCATATCAGCGCCGGAATCATCTCATCAAAAACCTTTTTAAACACTTTTACCCAAATATATACACATCATGACGCATTCTACCAAACCGCCAATAACGCTCAGGTCGAGGGATGTCGCAGCAAGCGCGGCGCAATCAGAGCGGGCCCGCATGCCGGCGGCCTTCTCATCCAACGCCGAGTCCAGGCGGATTCTGGAAGAGATGATATTCAACGACCGCTTCAGCGAGGAATTCGAGGGGAAGACGGTCATGGTAGGCCTTGACGAGGCATCCGCCATCAAATCGAGCAACGCGTTCCCGTTCATCGGGACGTCATCCCTGACCTCGTGCGTCGGCATAGCCGCATACGATCCGGATGCCAAGGTGGGCGCGGTAGCGCATATCAAGCTCACTACATCGGCCCGGGATTTCGGGCATGTCGCGAAGATGATTGCCAGGTTAATAGACACGGCGAATGCGGTCGGGGGCAGGACTTTCATCCTCTACTCGTTCAACGGCCGAAACGGCAGCCGCGAATGGAACGACCAGCTTGCAGGTTTCCTGGAGCGGGAAGCCGTAACACTGATTGCATCCGGCACGGTATCGCGGTTCGAGCAGCGGGAGGAGCACAACTTCGTCCTGGACACGCGCTCCGGCGAAATCTTCACTGCAAAGATAGACTAGCGCCCGCTGTTCCATGTATATCGCCCAATCCCATCCCCCATCAAATCTCCTTCGGGTTCCTGCGTATTCCAGGAAACGATATTACGTGAGTTATGTTATTATTTATAAACATTTGTGTATATACTTTTCATGAACTGCCATGGTGTACCTATGCATAAAAGCCAATCCCCTATGAAAATACGTTTCAGCAATTCATTGAGAGCTGCAGTCGCTGGCATTGCGCTTTTAACGTCCGGGCCGGTCATACCCGCATGCGGAGGCTCGATGCCGGAATCGCGGGTTTCCACGCCAGTGACCGAGCTCCCCCACCGTCTCCCGTCATTGTCGGAGCTTCCTGGGGAGGCAAGAAACGAACAAGAGCATCTGATGGAAGTCGTCCGGCCATCCAATTCCAGGTATTATCCAGCTTCTGAAAGAGAGTCCGCAAACCAAAGGCTTCTTGCCTTGCTTTACAATCCGGGAAACCTGCTGAGCGTGGACGCGCTGGTGTTTATCGCAACCATGGTTCAGGGCAGAGACGCCCGGTCTCATTCTGTGGACAGGCTCCACGATAATGCTTACGCATTATCCCGCGTCATTGATTATTCCTTCTATTCAGATAGCCGGGTTGCGGCAATCCAGCGGATTCGTTTCATCGCCCGCGAGATGCATTATCCCGACAGTAACGACTCCCTCATCTTTATCGCGACACACGTGGATGATAGGGAAGCCAGGATGTCAGCGCTCGAGAGGCTCAGGAACAGCAAAGACGACCTGAGATTCGTTATAGATGAGTCTGGCTTTGATGATTCCAGTGCCCGTGCAGAGCGCTACCTCGAACGGCTCGTGCCTGCAGCAAGCCGATAATAGTATCGTCCTACTCAGCGTTTATGCAGGGTTCCAGTTGCATCCCGGTGCGACTTCCCGAATTCCGGGAATGAGAGCGCCTCCTCGGCGCTGAACACCGGCCCGTCGATGCAGCAGAGCCTGCCGTCAATCGCGCACGAGCCGCAGACGCCAACGCCGCATTTCATGTATCTTTCGATGCTCACTTCGCATGGCACCTTGTGCGCCATGCAATGCTTTGCCACGGCCTCCATCATCCTTTCCGGCCCGCAGGCATACACCGCGTCGATTTTCTTCCCTTCTATGAGCCGTGCCGCTTCGGCCATCACGTTGCCTTTCTTGCCGCGAGTCCCGTCATCGGTGGTCACGAAGACCTCCTTGCAGACCGTGAAAAGCTGCTTTTCCCATACGATGTCCTTGGCAGTCCTCGCCCCTATGACCGCGAGCGCTTCTATCTTATTCTCGCGCGCAACCCTGGCAAGGAAATACATCGGGACGACGCCGTAGCCTCCGCCGATTACCAGTATGCGCTTTGCCCTTTCCGGAATCGAGAACGGCTTGCCGAGAGGCCCGCGGAAGGAGAGCAGGTCGCCCGTTTTGAGCTTGTGGAGCGCGCCCGAGACGTTGCCGACGTTGGCGACGGATATGGTGAGGGGATTCGAGTTCCCAATGCTCATCGGCTTCTCGCCGCATCCTGGGACCCATACCATAAGGAACTGGCCCGGAAGCGCCTGCGGCATGTCGCAGTCCGCCTCTATCGTCTTGACGCGATAGTTTTCCCCGATGATTTTTCGGACC
>JAGVPF010000106.1 GCA_020052325.1 archaeon | reverse complement strand
TTCTCCTCTTCGCTCACGCGCTTTATCGAGACGTCCACCTGGCTCTTCTCGCGGTCGACGCGATGGACCTTCATGACATGGCGCTGGCCCTCGGAAATGAATTCGTGGATGTTCTTTATCCATCTCGGCGCCACTTCGGACACGTGGCAGAACGCCTCCAGGTTGTCGTATTCGCTAAGGACGCAGAACGCGCCGTAGGGCATTATCTTCTTGATGACCGCAAGGACCAGTTCGCCCTCGTCAGGAAGTTCGACTATCCAATCACCGGCCGGTTTTATTTGAGCTCGGCAACAATCTTGCCGTGCACGACCGCGGTTCCCCCGCTCGGATGTGCCAGAGGCTCCTTGCAGCCGCCGCACTTCACCACCTGGGTCGTGTGGCTATAGACGACCTGTTCGTTTCCGCATTTGCATTGGACCTTGAGATATTTGCCCACCATCATTTCACCTCATGCGAGCTCATGATTTGAACTCGAGTTTCTTCGTCGTCCTGCCGCCTACGATGCGCTCCTGCTTCTTCTTGCAGACATTGCATTGCAAGACGATCTTATTCCTCTTGCCCTGCTTCTTGACGGTCTTTTCGCCTTTCCTCTTGCTGCCGTGGCCCGCGAGCCTGCGCTCATGCCTCCGGTTGCCTTGTGCAAGCGCTCTTGCGCGGCCCTTGCTGGCCGCCTTCGCCTTGTGCACCTGGTGCTTCTTGCAGAAAGGGCAGTAGGCGTTTAACTCTTTGGGGAATTTCATTATTTCACCTTTCAACGGATACCTAGATTATCTCGGCCATTCCGGCCTTGAGCAGCCATTCGGCTTCGGCCCGCGGAAGGGATTGCTCCTCGCCCTGCCGATACGGGCCATATAGGGAGTTGTCGAGCCCCCGGTATTGCGACACGTCCTTGAGGATTTTTATCCGCCTGGAACCTGCCGGGGCCACGTCTTCGCTATCCCAGACGCTCTTGACATTCTCCCTCGATTTCTTTATAATCGAGGACAACTCTTTTAACAGTTCCCTTTCCTCCGCCGTGAGACCCGCGCCTTCGCGCTCGCCGCGGACGGACATGAGGACTATCTTCTCCTCCCGCTTCGCCTGGATGGACAGCACGATTTTCTTGATGTTCTCGAATTCCTTTATGGCAAGGAGCGATTTTGAGGCAATCGCCTCGCCGCTGCGTTTTGCAAGGAGCTCTGAAACCGTGCGGTAGAAGTCCTCCGGAAGCAGCACTATCGCGGACGATTCCATCTCTTTCCGCTGGATTTCTCTCAGTTCCGAATAATTGAGCATGTTACCCCCCTAGCCCGGCAGAACCCCGCCGTACCGGCAGGCCTCGCAGGAGTTCAGTTCCGATTTTGAGTTTCGCGAACGAAACAGAAAACGGGAAACTGGAAACCCCCTCGCCACCCTCTCCCCTCTTTGTAGGATAGACATGGCACGCAGGGGTTTTTATTGTTTTTTCTTTTTTTCCGCGCCGTCCGCATCGCCCTGGCGGCCCGCCCGCCGTTTTTTGCCTCCCTTGTGGGATTTTGCCGGAATAACACGCGAAAGCTCGCCCCCGGATTCGTTTTTCACCGAGACGACGGGGGCATTGGCAGCCTTGGCATCCTCGACCGCGGGCGGCCGGTCCATGCTCATGATGCCTTCGGTTTCAGGCTTCCGCTCTCCGGCCTTCTTCCCGCTTTCCATGGGCTTTTCGGCCATGGGCTTGGCATGCTGGATGGGCATCTTCGGGTCCATCACTATGATTTCCATCTTCCTCTTTTTTATCCCGAAGAGATACAATGTTTCGGATATGAACGATTCAATTATCGAGGTCTTCCTGCGCTTCTTTTCCGGCTCAAGCGAAATGCGGTAAGGCGCCGCCATTGGCCCGCCTCCGACAAGGCCCCATTTCTCCTGCTCGTCATCGACGCAGCTCTTGCAAAGCCGCTTGCCGTTCCATATGTAGACCCGGCTTTCCAGGTCGCGGCCGCAGCGCTCGCACTGCTCCAGATAGCTTACGACGTCCAGGTGCGGCTTGTCCTTCTTCGGCTCCTGTGCCTTGCGGTCCTGGTCGCGAGCGTCCTGCACGCAGTACGGGCACATCCACTGCCCCTGGTATTGCTGGAGTTCTGCCGCCGGAAGGTACATCCTGCAGCGATAGCATTGCTTGTTCATCCCGTAGAAGGAGCACGAGGAGCAATATGTGAGGCCGTCGGACCCGTAATCCATCTCGCCGCTCGTGCCGCACCGCGAGCAGACTCCGCTTGTCATCGGAAACTAGTCGCACCGAGGGTTAATAAGGATTTAGTGTGACGAGTGCCGCGCCCGCGCGGGTTCGGGTGATGGTTGGGCATGCAGCGCGTGTCGGGGTGGAGCGGGATGCGGGGCTTGAGCCTTCAGTGGCTACCGAGGTATGTGGCCAGGTCCGCATCAGATGCCTCGACGCGCTGAAGAATCGATGAGAATCCGCGGGTATAGCTCCTTTGGGCGTCCCTCATGGCCGTGCGGTCAATCTGTACGCCGCGCTCTGCTGCGACGCGCTCCGCGGTCAGCCTGATTATGTTCCAGAGCTCGGTGGACGTGCGCCCGCGCGCGGAGTTTGTGAGCTGGCGGGCCGTGAATGCGACCGTGAAGCGGACATCGCCCAGGCCCTCTATCGAAAGGGCTATCGGAGCTTCGATGGTGCTGTCCGCTATATCCCGTCCGCCTGAGCGCCGCGCCTGCTCGACTTCGGCGGCCGACTTGTAAACGCGGTAGGGGGAGCGGGTGCTGCCGTTTCCCCCGCGAATCTGAGTAGGAAAGGGAGGAAGTTCGCGCCGAACCGGAGCTGGCGATGGAACCGGCCTCTCGAC
>JAGVPF010000140.1 GCA_020052325.1 archaeon | reverse complement strand
GGGGTTGTACGGGAAGCCGGCAAGCGCCCCGTTCTCATCCACGTACTGGAAGACTATCTGGTTGTTCCCCCTAAGCTCATCCAGCGTCTCCTTGTCTTTGGGGATGAATTTCCCCTCCCCATGCCTTACCGGAACTAGTATATTTTCTATGCCCTTCGTGAAGACGCACGGCGATGCCGTGTTGGCCTTGAGAAAAACCCAGCGGTCCTCATAGCGCCCGGAATCGTTCGCGGTCAGGCTCACACGCTGCCTGAAATCCGGCACGGGGAGCAGGCCCATTTTCACTATCACCTGGAAGCCGTTGCATACCCCCAATATCAGCTTGTCCGCTTTCGTGAAATCAGTAAGCTGGTCCCTAAGCCGGAACTTCATCTTGTTGCCGAACACTTTTCCCGAACCCAGGTCATCGCCGAACGAGAACCCGCCAGGAATCATCAGCATGTTGTAGCCCTCCAGGATTTTCGGGCTGTCCAGGACGGCGTTCAGATGCAGTATGTCCGCTTTGCCGCCGCTTTTTTCGATTGCGTACTTGCTCTCGTTCTCGCAGTTGATGCCGTAGCCGTACAGGACTAGAGCCTTGAGTGTCATAGGGATTTCAATGGATGGGAAAAAAGTTAAAGGTATGCCGGTAAAGGGGGATTATGCCGCCGTCCGTCAAGGAGAAGAGGGAGCTCCCCCACCTGCGCAGCTTCATCGAAAAGGCCGGGCCCATGGAAAAGGCCACGATGCGCTATCTTGCACGGATGCTTTCGGCAGAGCAACTGCGTCCTGTTGATGATGCGCTCGGCCGTTTGTGCGGCACTAAAAAACCGAAAGACGGCAAAGGTTGATTCACACCTTCTTAAGGCCCTTGATTTTCACATAATTTCCCGGCGTTCCGGCATAGAGGAGGGCGTCGTTGGCCATGCACACGCCGGCGGTCAGCAGGCTGTCCGTTATCTGGACGCTCTCGCCATGCTCGCGCAGCTCGTTCATCACCTTAGTCGCCATCTGCGCCGCCTTCTTGTCGAATGGCAGTATCGTAACGTTCGCAGCGAACGCCCCGACCACGTCCTGCCGGCTGACGGTCTCATAAAGGTGCATGAGCGTCATGCTGGTGATGCAGAGTTCCTCCCGGTCCGCATAGTACATGAGCTTCTCGATTGTGCCCGGGTCGCCGCGCAGGAAATCCAGGGCGGCCTTGAAATCAAGACATATTTTTTCCATTCAAATCACCGGTTGAGGACCGCATCGCGCTTTATCCTCTCTGCGGCGCGGGCGTCCACATCGATATCCCTTATGCTTCCGGCAAGGCGGATGATTCCCCCGGCCCCCTCCTTCTTCTCTTTGAGGAGGTGCCTGAAAAGCTCGCTGAAACTCATCCCCTTTGCCATTTTCAGCCTGTACAAATCGGAATACACGTCGTCCATTATCGTTATGACTTTCACCATGCCCCAACACCCTTGCACACCAGAATTACGTCCATCGCGACAGAAGGCAACTGCAATCGTCCCGAAACAGGTAAATGTATTCACTAAATGTATTTATGCATTTCCCTCGAAATTCGTAACTTAGTCTTAATCCATGCACGATAATGGTTTGTTGCCTCCGCCGTGAAAACAAATGTATATAAAGCGCCGAAAGCCCCATTCATCCACTCTCATAAATAGGGAGAAAAATCAATCAAGAACTAGGTAAGGCGACCAAAAAAAAACAAGGTGAAAACATGGAAGACTTGGTAAGATCTGTGGTAGGGGAAAACGCTCCGCAGGCTGAAAAGCAGTCCTCGGACGCGATGAGCTCGGAAAGCATTAAAATCGTCACCGTCGGTGTCGGTGGCGCCGGAAACAACACGATTAACCGCCTTATAAAAAGCGGCGTGAAGGGCACGGAACTTGTCGCAATCAACACGGACAAGCAGCACCTCAACATCGTCCACGAGAGGGCGAAGAAAGTGCTTATAGGCAAATCGGTCACAAAGGGCCTCGGTGCCGGCGGATACCCGGACATTGGCGCCAAATCCTGCGAAGTCGACAGGCCGCTCGTTGAAAGAGAACTCGAGAATGCGCACCTGGTCTTCGTTTGCGCGGGCATGGGAGGCGGAACCGGCGGCGGCGCTGCCCCGATTGTCGCTCAGATAGCCAAAGAGCAGGGCGCGATTGTCGTGGCCATGGTCACCTACCCGTTCGCCCTGGAAAGGGCGAGGAAGAAGAGGGCCGATGAGGGCATCAAGCTCCTCAAGAAGCACTGCGACTCGGTCATCATCCTGGACAACAACAGGCTCGTCCAATTGGTCCCGAACCTGCCGATGGCAGAAGCGTTCGCCGTTGCGGACGAAATCCTCTCGAGGGCGATTAGCGGCCTCGTCTGGACAATCACGCAGCCCTCACTGATTAACATCGACTTTGCTGATGTCCGCGCAATCATGGAAGGCGGAGGCGTCGGCTTCATCGCGGTCGGCGAAGGCAAGGGCAACGACAAGGTGAAGGCGGCTGCTGAGGGCGTCATAAAGAACAGGCTCCTCGATGTCGACTTCGAAGGCGCCAAGGGCGCGCTCATCCACATCACGGGCGGCTCGGATCTCACACTCGGCGACGCAATCAAGGCCGGCGAGTGGGTGACCGAAAAGATGGATGCCGAAGCCAACGTGAAATGGGGCGCAAGGATTATGCAGAACTACGAGGGCAAGCTCGAAATCGTCGCCATCGTCACAGGCGTGAAGGGCGCATCGATTGCAGGCAGCTCGGTCTCCGAAGAGGAGGTATCCCCGGTTTCTGCATACGGCTCTGACCTTGAAGTCCTTGGTTAAAGCATCATCAATTTTTTTCTTATTTTTATTTTCCTCTTTTTATCATGATTTCTATTTCCCCCAACTTATCCCGCGTTTCCTTAACCGATTTTAATACATCCGCATGAATTGGTCAACATGTTGCTCAAAATCATCCCGAACCCGAAAAAAACGTGGGCGAAGGAACTCGCAGGCGAGCTGAAAACGCTGCTATCGCCCGCGCACTCGTTCGTGCGTTCTGGTGCCGAGGCGACAATCTGCATCGGCGGCGACGGCACAATCCTCTATGCGCACTACAAAGGGAGGCTGGAAGGCGCTGTGCTCGGGATAGGCGGCGACAAGAGCTACATCTGCCAGCTCCGGAAAGACAACTGGAAGGACTCGGTGGCCGTTCTCCTTGGCAACCCGAAAAGGGAACGCATCGCAACCTTGGTTTGCCAGCTTGGCCAGCGCCATCTTGCCGCCCTGAACGATGCCGTGATACACGCAACGCATTACCGCGTCGCGGAGATGGACGTCGAAATCAAGAGCGCGGGTTCCGGGCACAAGACGCAGTTCGAAGGGGACGGCATGATAATTTCGACGGCGCTTGGCTCGGCCGCATATGCATATTCAGCTGGCGGGGACAAACTTGCGCCAACAGAAAGCAAATTAAGCCTTGTGCCCATATGTCCATACAAGCGCGCATTCTCCCCAAGGGTCCTAAGCGAGGACAGCAGTATAAAAGTGACGGTCGGAAACGACTGCGCATTCATAATAGACGGCATATTCGTCCGCCGTTTGCGGAAGGGGGAGGCCGTCGAGATAAAAAAGGGTCCCGGGCTCGCCTTCTTCGAAGGCGTCGGGAAACACTACTAGCGGAGGGAAAATATGATTGGAAAGGAAGAGATACTCAGAAGGGGCTATGTTGACGTCAAGGTATACGTGACAGGCCTGCGGCAGAGCCACCGGCTCGAAGTCGTGAAAGAGAAGACGAGCGTGGGCATGGTCCCGTTCCTCGTCTGCAAGCACTACATACCGACGGCCGAGCTCGTGCGCCTGGCCGAGCAGCTCCAGCTTCCGGTCAAGCACAAGGAAGTGGTCGTTTTCCCGAAAGGAAAGATGGCAAGCTCATTTGCCGAAAAGAACGAGAAGACGATAAAAGGAGTCCGCCTGAGCGTCGAAGCCGAGACGGTGGAAGCCGAAGTGGAAGAAGAACCCGAAGAATAATCCGAATCCCGTCACTCAGGCGACGAAGAACGAAGCGAGGGCGAAAGCCGTCGCAGCCCCTGCTGCAAACGCAATCGCGCCCGTCCGTTCCATTCCCTTCGCAAACGCATCGGGCAGCAGTTCAACGAGGACCACATATCCCATAGCCCCTGCGGAAAATGCGAGGGCAATCGGTACGATTCCGCTGAACATGCTTAGGAACGCGAATCCTATTATTGCGGCGGCCGCCTCGGCGACACCCGAAAGCACACCGTACAGGATGGCCGTGCTCCGTTTCATCCCGTAGCATGCGAGCGGGGCGGATATCAAGGCCCCCTCAGGGATGTCCTGGATTGCTATTGTTGTCGTGACGAACCAGCCAAGCGGGTTCGATGCGGCGAACGCCGTCGCAATCGCAAGGCCTTCCGGCACATTGTGCAGTGCGATGGCACCGCCAATCATCAGCGCCTTCTTCTTCGAATGCTTGAGCTCCTTCTTCGTGATATGCATGTGTATGTGCGGCAGCAGCTTTTCAGAAACAGCGAGGGTGGCTATTCCGAGCGCAAGGCCGGCCACCACCACGAAATCCCCGG
>JAGVPF010000123.1 GCA_020052325.1 archaeon | reverse complement strand
TTCTGGCATACAATCCGATGGCCACCTATGAATCGGTGGCGATATCGTCCGGCCTTTTCGTAGGCGGATTCATTTTCATAGCCTCGATAACCTATCTCCAGCTCTATTACCTCATTTCAGACCGGACGACGATGGTGGAAAGGGTCCTTCCGGATTTCCTGCTGCTGACAGTCTCGAACCTGCGGGCGGGCATGAGCCCGTTTTCCGCATTCGTCCACGCGGCAAGGCCCGAGTTCGGCCCCTTTTATGATGAGGTCCGGCTGAGCACCGCAAAAACCGGGGGGAAAAGCTCGCTTTCAGAATCCCTTCTCGAAGTCTCGATGTATTTCGATTCCCACGTCCTGCGCAGGACGGTAAGCCTGTTTGCCAAGGGCCTCCGCTCGGGCGGCCACCTTGCCAAGCTGCTCAGCTCCGTAGCCCAGGAGGCCAGGCGCATCCAGGACCTTCGCGCCGAGCTTGCCGCCTCGACAAAGACATACACGATATTCCTCGGCTTCATCCTTGTCCTCGTGATGCCCTTCCTTCTTGCGATATCCACCCACTTCGTATCGGTCTTCCTGAAAATCAATGCCGAGTCCCAGGCGAACGCGGACGTCACTTCGTCCATAAACCTCCCGGTCTTCTCGGGGGCCATCCTCATCACCGTGAACGACATGGTGCTTATCTCGTTTTCCATCCTCGCCCTCACGTCCTTCTTCATCTCCTGCCTGATAGGCATCATCTCGAAGGGCCGGGCCACGTACGGGGTCAAGTACTTCCCCCTGCTCGCAGGCGCATCCATCGTGTCCTATTTTGTCTCAAAAACGTTCATCGAGACCTTCCTGTCGGGATTCGCTACTTAATGTGGTTTCGTCGTATTTTGCACAAACCTTTATAACTTTATTTACGTTTTTCTTTCGGTGATATATTTGTTCAAAAAAGGCCAAGTATCTACTGAATACCTCGTTATCCTGGCTGTCGTGCTTGTGATAGCGCTGGTGGTGGTTTACCTTGTCGGCGGCTTCGCGGGCCTGGGTGCAGGCTCGATTGAGACGCAGAGCAAGAACTATTGGGGCTCGACCTCACCGTTCGCGATTAAGGTATACAAGGTGGCTGACACGACGATGTCTCTCGAGATGCAGAACTACGACCTCGACAGGCTGACGATAACCGACATATCCGTCGATGGCACTTCCGTGTACGCGAATAGCACCTCTTTCACGAGCGGCGAGACGAAAGTCCTCTCGGGAACCCTGCCTGCGGCATGCGGAGCGGCTGGCGTACCATACACGTACAACAACGTTGTCATAACCTACAGCAAGGGCGCGCTTACCGGCATAAAGCAGTCCGGAACGAAGCCGCTCGTAGGGAAGTGCTCCTGAAGCCTTCCTTTTTTCATTTTTTTTCCTTCTTTGCGTGCCGTTTTAATCAGTATTATAAATACTCTCGTCTACATCAGTCTACAACTCGTTCTCCCGTGATATTATGGATGACAGCGTAAAGGCAAAAGGCGTCCAGACAGGAACCACTACGGTGGGCCTGGTCTGCAGGGATGGCATTGTCCTGGCAAGCGACAGGCGTGCCACGATGGGATACCTCATTGCGAGCAAGGACATCGACAAGGTGTATCCGGTCAGCGACCGCATCGCCATGACGATAGCCGGTGGCGTTGGCGATGCCCAGATGCTCATCCGGTGGATGAATGCCGAACTCAAGCTCTATGAACTCAAGCACGAGAAGCCCGCGACGGTCGAGGCCGCGGCGACGCTTCTTGCCAACATACTCGCGCAGTACAAATACTACCCGTTCTTCGTGCAGCTCCTCCTTGGGGGGATTGACGAGAGGCCCAGGCTTTTCTCGATTGACATGCTGGGGGGCATAACCGAAGAGAAATACACGTCCACAGGCAGCGGCTCCCCGATAGCATACGGCGTGCTGGAAGAGCTCTATGTCCCGGATAAGGACATCTCGGTGAACCTTCCGGTGGCTGCAAAGGCCGTGAGCGCGGCCATGAAGCGCGATGCCGCAAGCGGCGAGAGGGTCGACCTCTGCACCGTGACGAAGCTCGGCTTCAAGCGCATGGACAAAGAGGACGTCGCAAAAATCCTCAGCTCATAAACCCGTCTTTCATTTTTTCTTAATCCGGCAATCCCCTTTTTCATTTGTTTCATTTTATCCTCAAGCAATCTCTATGTACGATAGTGGGGTGTTTTATTGCACTATAAGGACATCGTGAAGAAAATCTCAGAGATAATGCCTCCTGACTGCGAGGTCACGAAGGTCGAGCCGGAAGGGCTCGCCACCGTGATTTACATAAAGAACATCAAGGCGTTCTACTCGAATGACCGTCTCATCAAGGAACTTGCCAGCGCGCTGAAGAAGAAGGTCACGATACGCGTGGACCCGGCCAGCCTGATGAATGTGGAAGAGGCCAAGGCCATGATAGAGTCCCTTGTTCCCAAGGAAGCGGACATAAAGGGCATAACGTTCGTGCCGGAGATGTGCGAGGTGCGCATCGAGGCGATAAAGCCCGGCCTTGTCATAGGCAAGGGCGGCTCGATATTGAAGGAAATCATGCTGAGGACGAACTGGGCCCCCGTGACCCTGCGTGCCCCCACGATGCCTTCGGCAACACTGGACGGCGTCCGGAAAATCAACGCCTTAGAGGCCGGAGAAAGGAAGAAGTTCCTGGTAAATATCGGCAAGAAAATCTGCCAGCCCTCGCCTGCCGGCGACTGGATACGCGTAGTTGCCCTGGGCGGCTTCCGCGAAGTCGGGCGCTCGTGCCTGCTTGTCCAGACCCCGAACTCCAAAGTGCTCATCGATGTCGGCGTCAACCCGGCGACGGGCGACTCCACGAAATCATTTCCCTACCTCAACATGCTGGGGTTCTCGCTTGAAGACATCGACGCGGTGGTCATCAGCCACGGGCACATGGACCACATGGGCTTTTTGCCATACCTCTTCGCATACGGCTATGACGGCCCGGTCTATTGCACGCCCCCGACGCGGGATTTCATGGTGCTCCTCCAGCAGGACTACCTGAACCTCTGCAAGAAAGCCTTCGACGTCGACCCGCCTTACACGAAAAAGGACATCTACAAGGAGCTGAGGAACACAATCACTGTCGATTACGAGGAAGTCGTGGACATCACCCCGGAAATCAAGATGACGCTCTACAACGCGGGCCACATGCTCGGCTCGGCGTCGGTCCACCTCCACATCGGGGAGGGCGCGCACAACCTCGTCTACACGGGCGATGTGAAATTCGGCTTCACAAGGCTTTTCGACCCTGCGACCACGCATTTCCCCCGCTTGGAGACGCTCTTCATCGAGAGCACATACGGGGGGAGGAACGACATATCGGTCAACCGCTTCGACAGCGAGAAGCGCCTGTTCCAGATAATCAAGGAGACGATAGCAAAGCGCGGAAAGGTGCTGATTCCGGTTTTCGCGGTCGGCCGTTCGCAGGAGCTGCTGCTTGTCCTTGAGGAGATGTCGAGGCGCGAGCCCGATTTCAACATCCCGATATACATCGACGGCATGATCATGGAGGCATCGGCCATCCACACGGCTTATCCCGAATACATGCGGGAGCAGCTCCAGAGGCGCATCCTCTCGGACAGGAGCCCCTTCGAATCGCCCCTGATACGGGTGGCCAAGGGAATGAGCCGGGATGAAATCGTAAATGGTGAGCCTGCAATCATACTGGCGCCTTCAGGCATGCTCACGGGCGGCCCTTCGTACGAATACCTGAAACTCATGGCCGATGACCCGAACAACGCGCTCCTTTTCGTAGGCTACCAGAGCGCGCTCTCGCTCGGCAGCAAAATCCAGCGCGGAATGAAGGAACTGCCGATTCTCGGCGACGACGGGAAGATGAAGACGCTCAACATCAACATGCGCGTGGAGACGTGCGAGGGCTTCTCAGGCCACTCGGACAGGGCGCAGCTGATGGCTTACCTCAAGAACCTGCGGCCGAACCCAGAGCGCGTGATAACGATGCACGGCGACTGGGGCAAGACCGAGGAGTTCGCCCGCTCGATAGGCATGATGATGCGCAAAGAGTCGCGCGCGATTGCGGACCTCGAAGCAGTCAGGCTTAAATAGCCTTTTTTCCTGTTTATTTCTTTCCGGCCAGCTCCCGCTCTATCTCGTGGCGCTCCCACGGGTACACTATCCACGCCGTTGTGGAAGCTACGAAATAATCAGGCTTGAAAATCGAATTCGGCTTGTAGTGGATTGTGGCGATTTTTATCTCCTTTGCGCCCTTCCTCTGGAGATAGTCCTTCGCCACCATCAGGCTCCGCCCGGTGTCCGCCACATCGTCCACAATCAGGACGCGCTTGCCTGATAGGTCCATCGTGAGCTCCTGGGTGATTCTCGGGAAGTCCGAGGGCTTCCCCATGGCCTTGTAGAACGTGACGCCCAGGATGCCGACATCCTTCACTCCGAGTATGTCCGACATTATCCTTGCCGGCACCAGGCCGCCCCTTGAGAGGCCGATAATCATCTGCGGCTTGAAATTCCCGATTCTTCCGGCAAGCTCCTCGCAGTGCCTGATTGTCGCCTCCCAATTCATGCGCAAAAGGTCCATGAAAACCGAACACGTCGAAGATTTTTACTCCTATGCCCGGGGCGTTTGCCTCTGTTTAAAAGCCTTCCTTCGTCTATACCCATCAAATCTTAGGTGGATATCATGAAACCGCTTAGAATGGATGAAGAAGAAGACTGGGATGAAGACGACACGGAAGAAGAGGAATGGGAAGAGGGTGAGGAGGAGTAACCTCCGGGCCGATTCCATGAACCCCCTCTCCTTGGATGAACAGGAAGAATGGGACGAGGATGATTTCGAGGATGAGGAATGGGGCGACGAGGAAACCGAAGACAAGTCATTTTCCCTTTTTTCGGTTAATTTTTAATTTCCCCGCTTATCTTATTCTGTGCATGGGCTCGTAGCTCAGGAAACTTTTTAGGAAAAAGTTTCATCAAAAACTTGGAACTGAAAAGTTTGAGCAACTTGCCGTGTCTGAAAGACACGTCTTTCAGGCATGGCCTGAAATGGATAGAGCGGCAGCCTTCTACCATTTAGGAATAGCAAGCCAGTTTTTGGCCGCTTTTTCCTAAACGCTAGGGAACCAATGTTCCCTGCGCCCATGGAACGAACCATCGTTCCATTGGGAAGCGGAAAGCTGTAGGTCGGGGGTTCAAATCCCCCCGGGCCCGTTTTCGCCCATTGATTTTCCCTTTCGGGAAAATGGGCGGCGCATTAGCACCGTATGGCATGGGGCACATGGACTGAAAGTCCATGGAAGCCCCGGGCCCGATTCCCTTTCTTTTTTATCCCGTCATGCATCAGCCTTGCTTAGGGGATTCGGGCAGGAAGTGAACGAGCGAAGCGAGTTCACAACGGGCCCGTTTCATCTTCATCATCTTTAAATTCCTTTTCCCCTTTATTCAATTCAATACCTCTTCAATCGCGGCAGGTGGGACTATGACTATGGACATCAGGCAGATAAGCGACATGCTAGACGACCTCGTCAACGACACGAGCATCCCGAAAAACATCCGGAGGGCGCTCTCGGAGGCGAAGACCCGCCTGGACAGCGGCGAGGAGAAAAGCGTCAAAGTCAGCGC
>JAGVPF010000132.1 GCA_020052325.1 archaeon | reverse complement strand
GGTCGGTGAATACGCCCATGACCGCTATTGCTGCGGCAGTTTCCGGTGACACCAGGTACGCCTTCGCATCTGCAGTCCCGCATCTTCCCTCGAAGTTCCTATTGAACGTCCGGACAGTCACAGCCCCCGAGCGCGGGGCGAGGCCCATGCCTATGCACGGCCCGCATGCGGATTCCAGTATTCTCGCGCCGGAGCCGATCAGGTCTGCCAGTGCGCCATTGTCCGCTATCATCCTGTACACCTGCCTCGAGCCCGGCTGTATGGCGAACGAGATGTCGGGATGCACGGTCTTGCCCCTCAGCACTGCGGCGGCAATCATCAGGTCCCGATACGACGAATTCGTGCAGCTTCCGATTATGACCTGGTTGACCCTCTCTCCTTCCAGCTCGGAGACCTTGCATACGTTCCCCGGGCTATGCGGCTTGGCGGCCATCGGCTCAATTGTGGAAAGGTCGATTTCAATCCGCTCCTTGTAGTCGCCGGGCGAGTCGGCCTTGAGCTCCTCCCACTGGTCCCCGCGGCCCTCGCTCTCCAGATATTTCCTGGTCACGTTGTCGGACGGGAAAATGGAGGTCGTTGCCCCGAGTTCCGCGCCCATGTTCGTTATCGTTGCGCGCTCAGGGACTGAAAGCATCCTCACGCCGGGGCCGAAGTATTCGAACACCTTGCCCACCCCGCCCTTGACATCCAGCCTGCGCAGAAGCTCAAGTATCACGTCTTTCGCGGATACCCACGGCTTCAGCTCCCCGGTGAGCTTCACGCCGACTATTTTCGGCATATTGAGGTGGAATGCGCCTCCGCCCATGGCCAAAGCGACATCCAGCCCTCCGGCTCCGATTGCCAGCGAACCGGTTCCGCCTGCCGTCGGCGTGTGCGAGTCGGAGCCGAGCAGTGTCTTTCCCGGCCTCGCGAACCGCTCGAGATGGACCTGGTGGCAGATGCCGTTTCCGGGCCTCGAGTAGAGTATCCCGTACTTTGCCGCCACGCTCCGGAGATAATCATGGTCGTCGGCGTTCATGAAATCGGTCTGCAGGGTGTTGTGGTCCACATAGCTGACCGACAGTTCGGTCTTCACCCTGGGTATGCCCATGGCCTCGAATTCGAGGTACGCCATGGTCCCTGTGGCATCCTGCGTGAGCGTCTGGTCTATCCTTATCGCAATCTCAGTCCCGGCGGGCGGCAGCCGGAGGGTTCCCTGTTCCGGGTTCCCTGTTCCGCTCGCCCCAGTCACTCCGCCTTCCACTAAATGCTCCCTGAGTATCTTTTCGGTTATGGTAGCCATATGTCTCCCTCTCTGGATTATGCCGGCTTCTGAAGAGAAATCTTATCAGCTAATCCGGGGCAGGATTTATAAAATTTGATATGTGCGCAGACGGTTTTCGACAAAAAGCGAATATTGCGGTTCCCTATCCCCCGTCCCGCGCTATCATGTTCCCGAATTTCGAATCCTTCCTTTTCAGGAGCACTATCCGTGATATCTCATCGTCGTCTTCGAAACGGTAGTCCGGCATAACCGCGAGCAGCTTCATTGAGAACGCCCTGATGTAATCGTGCTCCGCCATGTAATCCGGGCCGAGCCTTTTTCTCGAGAAGCCTAGAGCCATGTATGATTTCACTTCAACAAAATCCGCCCTGGATTTGGATATGAGCGATGCGTAGCCTTCCAGATTCCCGTCATCATCGTTCAGTCCCTTGATGACTGTGAGGCGAATCACCCTGCGGCAAGGAAAATCCGCCATCAGTTCCAGCGAGCGGTTGAGGCGTTCCCATCCGTCCTTGTGCACGCTCCGGTTTATTTTTTTGAAAAGCGCCTCATCGGGCGCGGCAAGTGAGATATACAACTGGGTGGGGAGCGCATCGTCGCGGGCGAGCTGGGCAAGCCGCTCCGGTTCCTGCCCGTTCGTGACCAGGAAAACCGTTTTGACCTCCGGATTCTCCTTCAGCTTCCTTATCATCTGCCCCAGTTTCGGGTAGATCGTGGGTTCGCCGCTTAGCGAAATCGCCCAATGCGACGGGAAGCGTTCGAAAGCCTCCTTGAACTTCCCCAAGTCGCATCTCGGGCCGCCCTTGATTCCGGAAACGAGCTTCTTTCGTGCTTTCACGGTCTCCGCGATAATCAAATCCGGCTCGTCCACCTCGTTATCGCCGAAGCTCGTCCTTTTCATCCATTCCATCGGCCGCCAGCAGAAAACGCACGCCTCGCTGCACCATGCCAGAGCGGGCGACATCTGCGCGCACCGGTGGCAGTCGATACCGTAGAATTTGACCTTGTAGCATCCGCGGTGCCCCTGGATTGATTTCTTGTTCCACAGGCATATCTGGACGCCACTGTGGTTTCCCGCCAAGCCGTAGCTTTTGGAATATTGCTTCCTGGCGGCGTCGTTTAGGGCTATCCTGCCCTTTTCGTAGCTGTCTTCAAGCCTGCCCTCGGCTTCGCTCTCACTGCCCATGACGGTTATTCCCCGCGATGGGTTAAAAATAGGGAATTATAAAAAAGAGATTACTCCCCCAGAAGCGTCCGAAGCTCGAGCGCGTGCTCCTCTTCGTCCATGATGATGTGTCTGAGCTTGTGCTCGATGTACTCGTACTCGTATTTCAGCTCAGCCCTGCAGTTCTGAAGTTCTGCGATGATGGTCCTGTAGAAGTCGACCGCTTCCCGCTCGTCCTTCAGGTTCACGCTGAGGATTTCCCCGTTGGTCTTTGCAGGGTGGCCGGCATGCATCTTGATGGCCGGAGTTCCATTGAGCATCTCGATGCATTTGCGGAACAGGCCGGCGTGCTTGTGCTCGTCCCCGGCTATCTCCTCAAGTCTTTCGGTAAGCGCATCTGCGGTCTCGCCCGAAAGGAGCGTCGCATGGCTTAGGTACTGCGCCTCAGCCTGGTGTTCAAGCTCGAGGCCCCTGTTCAACAACTCGATTAGTTTCTCTTTTGCCATAATTTTCACCAAAAGGGGAATCAGCAGTCAAATTTTTAATGGATGACTAGGAAGACCAGCCTATGGCAAAAAGCGTTACCGTTTATACTGCGGAATGGTGCCCCTGGTGCCACAAGGTAGTGGATTTCCTGAAAGAGAACCACATCGAGTTCGAGGAAAAGGACGTGGACAAGGGTAACAACGCGGACGAATGCATGAAGAAAAGCGGCCAGGGCGGAATCCCGGTCACCATCATCGATGGCCAGGCCGTTGTGGGTTTCGATACGACTAAGCTGAAGGAACTGCTGAAAATCAAATAAAATATTAGTTGGTATGCCTAGGGCGATGGCCTTCTTCGCCGAACCGTACTGTGCCCGTGGCTCCCTGCATGCCCGTGCGATGTTCCGCTTCCAGGGCCTTCCGAGTGCGAACTTCTGCGCACCCCATGCACTGCGTGGCTTCCTTCGCGGT
>JAGVPF010000117.1 GCA_020052325.1 archaeon | reverse complement strand
GCCGAATGGGACTGGGTCATATCAAGGCAGCGCGTCTTCGGGACGCCGCTTCCATTCTACTATTGCGAAAAATGCCTGTCCACTGCGGTGGCAGACGAGGACAACCTTCCGTTCTATCCGGAAAAGGCTAAGCCGAAGGTTTGCGGATGCGGCGCGCAGATGACCCCGGAAACCAGCACCTGCGACGTGTGGGTCGATTCCAGCATAACCCCCCTCATCATATCCGGATGGCCGGATGATGAAAAAAGGATGCAGAAGCTGTATCCCTGCTCCCTGCGCCCGCAAGGCGTGGAGATTGTCCGCACGTGGGCGTTCTATACGATATTCCGGAGCGGGGTCGCACTTACAGGCGTCCAGCCCTGGAGGCAGATACTCTTGAACGGCAACGTGCTCGCCCCGGATGGGAAGAAGATGAGCAAGAGCCTCGGGAACATCGTCTCCCCTTCTGACCTGCAACGGGACTACCCGACCGATGCCATAAGGCAGTGGGCGGCATTATCAGGCGCGATGGCCAAGGACCGGCCGTTCTCGTATGAGGACATCAAATATGCGAAAAGCTTCCTCAGCAAGGTATGGAACGCGGCCAGGTTCGTCGAGACGGCAGCGAAGGACAGCATTCCCAAAGAGCCCGAGCTGCGGATGACTGACAGGTGGATACTGGGCAAGCTGGCTACGCTGACAAGGGAATGCACCGCCCATGTAGAAAAATTCGAGTACCATTATGCGATGAGCAAGATGCAGCGCTTCTTCTGGCAGGATTTCTGCGACGATTACCTCGAGTATGTGAAGCACCGCATATATTCCGGAGATGACCCGGCAGCAAAATACACGCTCCGCAAAGTCCTGCTGGACTCCATAAGGCTGATGGCCCCCTTTACGCCACATATAAGCGAGGAGATTTACTCCGAGGTATTCCTCGGGAAGCGGAGAATCAGCGCCGCAGGCTGGCCGGAAGCCGGGGAGGAACATCCGGGGGATGTCGAGAAGGTCGCTGTACTCTGCCAGGTTGTGAGCCAGATAAGGCAGCACAAGTCGAAGAACAAGCTGCCCCAGAACGCCGAACTCGAGACGGTCAGGCTGAGCCTGCCAACGGCCATGGATGCAGAACTGCTCGAGGAGCTGAAAAGGATAAGCCGGGTAAAGAATGTGGAAACCGTTAGCGGCGAGTTTTCCGTCAGCATAAGCTAAATGCTAGTCAGCCGATATTATGCTGGACGTCACCCGGCCGCTGGCGATATGCTCGACCGTGCTGCATTCGGTTCCGAGTTCGGGAGCGCAGGACACGTAGGTAAGGTTCCCCACGAAGCGCTTTACGGAACCTTCCGGGAAGGCGGGGGTGATGTCGGCCCGGAACGAGACGTTCTCTCCGCTCGATATGTTCATGCCGCTGTCGAAGCCCATGAACTGCTGCTTGCCATCCGCTGTCGAAAGCGCAATGCCGGTCATCTTCACCCCGTACGGGAAGCCGTTGAAGACGTTCATGATAATCTTGGTATGGCCGCCCTCGTTGAACAGCGTCGCGCTGCATTTGAGGTTGTTCCCGAAATTGCATTCATCTGCGGCCATGTAGTTGGGCGAGAATATCCCGGTGGAGAACAGCACGCCGATTACGATGACGAGGGCAAGGACTACCCAGCCGTATGTCATCAGGTATTCGACTGCCGCCTGACCACGAAGGTGGCAGGCAGGGAACGGCCCTAAAGCGCCAGCTTTGGGGGTTCGGGAACGGAGTTCCCGGGAGGTTCCCTCAACTGCCGCATGAGTGTGAATGCGTCTTGCACCCGTCAATCCTCCGGCTGCCGCATGACCTTTCCGCATGGAGAAGCATTCCCTGAATACCTATTAAATAGCTTTCCCTATCATAGTCGGTATAATTCTGAATAATTCTAAATGGGAGTGATATTGATGGCTATCGAAACCTGCGGAAGATGCAACAACCAGACCGCGAAGCTGGTCAAATGCGAATACTGCGCCCGCATGCTGTGCAATTCTTGCGTGAAAAGCGCCAAAAGGAAGAAAATCGACCACCGCTACATCTGCAAGAGCTGCTGGAGCAACATAGGCAAGAGAAGCATGTTCAAGAGCGCGAACTGACAACAGCGCGCCGTTTTCTTTTCCCTTTAATCCTTTTTTCAGTCCTTCTTCAGCGCGAGCCGGACCAGCCTTCCGTCAATCGTGTACTCGCTCATCTGCACCTCTGGCGCATATGAGACGGAAGACGCGTTGACGGCCCCCGTGAGGGGTTTTTCCTGCCGCCTCAGGATTGCCTCGAACTCCTTCTCTGTGCTTATTGAGAGCGCAATCTTGTCGGATTCGACGAGCGCGGCCTCCTTGCGCATCATCTGTATCCTGCGCTTCACCTCGTTCAGGAGCCCTTCCTCGTAAAGTTCCTCGTCCAGCTTCTTGTCGATATGGACCGTACCCTTCGAGAACGCCTCGCTCGCCATCTCAGCATTCGGCACCGCTTCGACAACCTTGGCCTCCTTGGCATTGACCAGGCTCAGGATGGTCGGGCCGAATGCCTCGACCGCATCGGATACCTCGTGCGATTTGGTTTCTACGTAGAGTGTCCGGATTGGCCAGCGCACCTTTATGCCTGCAGTCTGGCGCGCCAGAAGCGCGATTGAAACGAGCTCCTTGACGGTTTCCATCTGCTTCTCATAGAGCGCGTTGATGCTGCCTGCAGACTCTTCTGAGAGCCGTAGCAGGAAGAGCGATTCCTCGCCCTCGTATTTCCTGAAGAACTTCTGGTAGAGGTGCTCGCCGAGCATCGGGGAGAAGCAGCCGAGCATCTTGAGGGATTCCAGCATCACGTTGTAGATGGTCCACTCTGCGCCCGCGGCGTTGTCTCCGGAGGATATCCGGTCCTTGGCTATCTTCATGTAGAAGCGGCTGACATCGTCAACGATGAACGACCGCAGGGCTTTTGCTGCCCGGTTCAGCTCATAGGATTCGAACGAGGAGCGGAACTCCCGCTTGGTCGAATTCAGCCGGCTTATCATCCACTCGTCGAGTTTCGTCAGCTCGGCCTTCTCCAGCTTCTTCTGCGGATAAAAGCGCTCGAGGAAGACTATCATGTTGAACACGATGTTCAGCTCGCCCGTGGCCTTCTTCAGCTCGTCCCAGCTGAACTTGAGCTCATCCCATACGGTGTTGCTCACACCCCAGAGCCTGAAGCTGTCCGCACCGAACTTGTCGAGGATTTCCTCGAGCGGGACGAAATTCCCTAAGGACTTGCTCATCTTCTCGCCCTTTTCGTCCACGAAGAACCCGTGCATGAGTATCCGCTTGTACGGGCAGGAACCGTAGCGGACCACGCCCGAGCCCAAAAGCGAATAAAACCACCCGCGTATCTGGTCCTGGCCCTCGATGATGAGGTCCGCCCTTTCTCCGTAGCGCTTCGCCTCGTCAGGGCTGAGGGACGCCCAGATTGCATTGCCGGAATCGAACCAGACGTCAAGGACGTCCGGTATGCGGTCCATCTTCTTGCCGCATTCGCAGCTGAGCTTCACTTCGTCCAGGTAGGGCCGGTGGAGCTCCTGAACGGGCGGTATTTCAGCCTTCGAGCCCACGACCTTGATTTTCCCGCATTCGCATTTCCATATGGGGAGCGGGATGCCCCAGTAGCGCTGCCTGGATATGCACCAGTCCGGGGCGTTCGAGACGAACTCGCGGAAACGTTCCTTGGCGAAATCCGGGTGCCATTCCGTCTTGTCGATTTCGGCGAGCATCTGGTCCTTTATCTTGGATATCGTGATGAACCACTGCTTGGTCGTAAGGAAAATGAGCGGGGTCTTGCAGCGCCAGCAATGGGGGTAGCGGTGGCGTATCCGCGCTTCGAAGACGAGGCTGTCCATGTCTTTGAGGATTTCAATGACAAGAGGATTCGCTTCGCGCACGTTCCTGCCCGCAAGCTCGCCGGCATCCTCCGTGTAGTTGCCTTTGTCGTCGACGGGGCTGAACGCCTCGATGCCATACCGCTTTCCGATGATGAAGTCCGCCGGACCGTGGCCGGGCGCCGTGTGCACGAGGCCGGTTCCGTCTTCGAGGGTGACATACTCGTCGCTCAGCACGACCTTTCGGTCAGAGAACTTGTGGATCCTGTCCTGGAACGGGTGGATATACCCGAGGTCCTTGAGCTTGCGCCCGGGAAGCTCCTCAATCACGGTGGCGCTTTTTTCCACAAGCCCCATGACATGCTCGAGGCGCTCCTTTGCTATTATCCATACCTCGTCATCAACCTTGACCTTGACGTAAGCGAAGGTCGGGTGCACCATGACCGCCATGTTGGCGACCAGCGTCCACGGCGTGGTGGTCCAGACGAGCAGGTATTCGTTCTCCTTTTCCTTCAGCTTGAATTTGACATAGATGCTCGGGTCGGTCTCGTCGTCGTACTCGAGCTCGTAGTTGGCCATGGTCGTCTCGCAGCGGTAGCAGTAGGGCAGGACATAGACGCCTTCGTGGAGGAGACCCCTCTCGTGCGCCATCTGGAGCGTTTTCCATGATGAATCGATGAAGCGGTCATGGTAGGTGATGTAGGGGGTCTCGAAATCCATCCAGACGCCCAGCGACTTGAACTGGTCGCCCATGATGCCCACATACTTCGTAGCGAACGATTTGCATTTTTCGACGAACTTCCCGATGCCGTATTTCTCGATATCGTTCTTGTTGGTGAATTTGAGCTCCTGCTCCACCTTGACCTCTATCGGGAGGCCGTGGGTGTCGTATCCGGCCTGGACGCGGACGTCCTTGCCGATGATCCGCTGGTAACGGCAGACGGCATCCTTGATGGTCTTGTTCCATCCGGTCCCGGGGTGAATCTGGCCGGTGGCGTAAGGCGGGCCGTCGCAGAAGTAGAACGTCTCCTTCCCCGCATTAGCGGCCTTTGCCTTATTGTAAATATCGTTCTTTGCCCAGAATTCCAATATTTCCTTCTCTACCTTCCTGTGGTCATACATCGGATTCGCACCTAAAAGAGCCCGCCGGCTTTATCATCGCTGGCGGTTAGTAGGTCTGTATATGATTAGAAAAGATATAAAAACGGCGTCCCAGAATGGAGGGGCATGGGAAAAATGGAAAAACTCAATCCTGATGCTGAAACCGGCTGCTGCAAGAGGTTCAACCCCGAGCCATGGGACGGGAAGGAGGTCGTCTGGAAAGACAGGCTTTTCCTGAAGGACCATGTTATGAGCTTTTTCCATATCCCGCTCAACATGGATAAAATCATGGTAAAAAACATGGAGATGATAGCGAAGGCCGGTGCGCTGGATGCGGACCAGCTCATGCTTTCAGACGAGAAATCCATGTGGGGCTCGGACTTGTTCATTGCGGTGACCAAGGAGGTGCCTGGGGCGAAAATGGAGAGGATTTCCGGCACGTTCCTGACAAAGGTCTTCGAAGGGCCGTACCAGGACATGGGCAAATGGATAAAGGAGATGGAGAAATACGTCGAATCGAAAGGCATGAAGCAAAAGAGGCTGTACTTCTTCTATACGACATGCCCAGGCTGCGCCAAGGCATACGGGAAGAACTATGTCGTGCTTGTTTCCCAGGTCTG
>JAGVPF010000096.1 GCA_020052325.1 archaeon | reverse complement strand
CCACCCTCATGCTGGGCAGCCACTTCTCTTCCGGCGCTTTCATGGTTCTGGCTGCCGTTCCGTTCCTTCTCTCCGGGCCAATCCTCGAATGGCGGGATAAGCTGCCAACCTCGGCCGAATCACGGTTTTGCATCTCCATGCTTGCCGCGCTGGCACTCGGCGGCCTTGCTATAATACTGGCAAAGGGATTGGCAAGCGGGGGAAGCGTCGGGGTTATCGGGTTGCTCGGGGCCGGGGGGTTCAACAACGTTTTCTTCATGGAATATGCCGCCTTCCTGCTTCCGGTTCTGCTCGGCCTGATCATGCTCAGGCACAAACCCGCAATTCTCTTCCTCTCATGGCTGGGGATGGGCATCCTTCTTTCGCAGCCGCTTTTCACCCAGCCCGGCTTCCAGACGCGCTTTGCCTGGGATGCGTATGTGCCGGTTGCCATCCTCACGGGGATAGGGCTGGGTTACTTCTGGGAGGACCGCAGGGCGTTTATTGGAGCTTGCCTGATTGTGTGCATCATAGCCTTGGCCGGGTTTGTACGCGTCGGACTGGAGATCTCGCCGATTATTTACCAAGAGGAATGGGATGGCCTCCTTCGGCTCCATTCCGAGCGCCCGGATATCGTCTTTTCCAGGATATTTGGCGGGGCTGGCCAATGGGCGGGGGCGGCAGGATTCGAGGTCACAGAGGAGTTGAAGGAAGGGAGTTGCCTACTCGTGTGCGATAGCACCCTGAAAGAGGAGAACGACTGGTACGGCGGAGCGTGCCAGATGACCGTGCATGCCGAAAAGGATTCGATACTGAGGATGCCGGTGCTGGCGCATTTCGGCAGGTTCTATGTCGTTCCTGCTGGCGCGCTTCCGCAAGGCGGGGAAGGCCACCCTGGCTCGCCCATGCAGGATTAATAAATTCCAGTGCGTTAATATGGATGGCAACGATGACGAGACCGTCCCAGACTGATTCGTGATGACAAGAGTAGCTACCGAGTTGCCGTTTCGAATCTCCGCTGTGCCGCGATAGGTCTGCCGTGCCTGGGGGATAGCAATCCTTTTTAGTCTTATTACCCTAATCACATCCGGGAGGTATCAGTATGAGGCTCGTTATACAGGAAGCTCCAGCGCTGAAAGCGGCAATCGATTCCATTGTCTGTCTCGTGGAGGAGGGCCAGTTCGAGGTTAAGGCTGACGGCCTGCACCTGAAAGCCATGGACCCTTCGCAGATATCCATGATTTCGTTTACCATGCCCAAAGAGGCGTTCATCGAATACAGCGTCCCGGAGGAGATGAAAATCGGGACGGATATCGGCCAGCTCTCCAACGTCCTTGCAAGGGGAAAGAAGGGCGAGAAGGCGGAGCTTACGGTCGAAGAAGGGAGGCTCGTGATAAAGTTCTTCGGCGACAAGCACAAGAGGACCTTCAAGGTGCCCCTAATCGAGACCGGAGACCGCGTGCAACGGGAGCCAAAAATCGAGTTCAAGAACACCGCCAGGATAAGGGCGGACGCGTTCAAGGAGACATTGAAAGATGCGAAGCTCGTCAGCTCGCATGTCCGCCTTGCACTTAGCGAAACCCAGTTCGTCGTCGACGTCCGCGGGGAAAACGGGGATGTGAGGGCGGAATTCGAAAAAGGGAGCCCCGAGCTTCCCGAGCTCACGGTCTTAGGCGGGGCGAAAGCGACATTCCCCCTCCAGTATCTCGAGGACATGGTGAAGGCGACGAACGCCTCATCCGTGGTCAGCATCAACCTCGAGACGGACAGGCCGCTCCGGCTTGAATACGACATAGAAGGCGCGAAGGTCGTGTATTACCTGGCCCCGAGAATCGAGACGGATTAACCCGGCATTGCGGGTTACGAGATTCGGAACTTGTGACACAGATTTAAATACTGTAGGTGGCATAAAATAGATAATCGTAGGTAACCAGAATCTGGGGCACCACCATGAAAAAGACTGAGTTTGCATTCGTGCAGAAAGAAGAAGACCGGCAGCTCAGCATAGATGCCGGAAAGCACGATGATTACATGCTGCCGGAGTTCGCAAGGGAGGTCCCGACATCCTCGAGGAAATCCGAGGCCGGGGAAACGGTGAGCCAGGATTACGAATGGAAAGAGAGCAAGTCCGAGAGCATCCGCGTCAAAAGGATTGGATTCCGCAAGGGAGAGGACGACCTGCTCGACCTCTACCGGGTTGCCGCAAGGGATGGCGCGGACAGCATCTGCTTCAAGCACAACAGCACCACGTATATACTGAGGAAGACGGTCGGGGAAATCGCCCAGGCGCTCTTCAATGCATACGGCAAGATACAGGGCGCGGTAGAGAATATCGTCGGATACCTCCGGACGGTCCTCGGGAACGACTATGTCATTTCCAAGGTGGACCGCGAATCATGGTCTTTCGATAAACGGATAGCCAAGGCGAACGTCCACTTCACCGATGTCGACACGCTCGACCGCAAGAGCAAGGACAGGCTCGTCGAAATGATTACCGAAAAGATTGCAGAGCTCCATGCGAAGAACCTCATCATAGGGCGCTTCACCATGAACAACATACTCCTTGGCCAGGATGACATGAGGTTCACGGACCTCAGAAAGCTCCGCGTTTCAAGGAGAAGGTCGTTTGTGATAGAGGAGTTCAAGAGCGTCATGCAGTATCTTTTCGCAATCGGCCTCGCCACCAAGGAGGACGTGTACTGCTCGATAGCGTTCTACGCCGCCCAGAACGAAGAGGGCTGCAGGGAATGGTACTTCGACAAGACCGGCAGGAAGGCGGCCGATTCGCTCGATGTCGTGGGCAGGATAGAAGAGGACGTTTACTCTTAGCCAGTTAAGCCTTTTTTTACACGCTTTCCAGCTTCGACTCCCCATTGTTATCCTTGTCCCGAACCAAGCGGTAGCTCGATGCGAATTCCGAGCCCATGAACGCCTCGTCGTGAGTGATTACGAACGTCTGGCGGACTATTTGCGGGACTTTGAGCTCCAAGGCCGATGAAAGAAGCGAAACGGCGGCCGAATCCAGGTTATGCGTGGGCTCGTCCAGAATCAGCCAGCCGAGTTTCGGCGTCAGGACTATCGCGAGTGCGACCCTTAGGGCGAGTGCTGCGCACGCCCGCTCGCCACCGCTGGCAACGGTCTCGAGCCCCTTCCACTCCCCGCCTCCGTCGTCGAGCTCGAACACGTAATCCTTTTCGCTGACCCCAAGGCGCAGGGCGCGGTAGTTGCGGTAGGGATAGAACACCGGCCAGACCTCGTTCATGGCGGCGTTTATGGCATCGGCCAGGTTGTGGCGCATCGACACCTGGGCCTCAAGGAGCGCGTTCTTGAAAATCGACAGCTGCTCCTCGAGCGCGGACAGCTCGCATATGGCGGTTTCCATCCTGCGCAGGGATTCCTGCTCCGAGCGGATCCGGGCGAGCATGTCCAGGGCTTGTTTTAGCTGCAGCCCGGCCTCCTTTCTTGCCGAACGCGCCCGCTCGCTTTCGATTCGCGAGCGCTCTGCCCCCGCGCGGATGGCCTCGAACGACTTTTCATCGAAATTCAGCTTCGCGATGGCAAGGCCGGTCTCTTTGAGCCGGAGTGAAACGCCCTGCGCCTCTGCCTTCTTGGCAAGCAGGGATTTGAGCTCGTTCCCCTCCAGTCTCAACTTTTCGATTGAGGCTGAAAGGGGCTCTGCCTTGGACTGCAGCGCCTTCCTCTCCTGCAAGGCCGCCTCAAGCTCGGATTCGAGGGCTTTCCTCCGCCTGGAAATCCCATCCGCAGCGGCTGCTTCCGTCCGGAGGGCATCCGCCCGTTCATCGATTAGCGAAATCTTTCGGATGCGGAGCAGCAGCTCTTCGCTCTGCCGCTTCGCTTTCGGGATTTGCAGCGACAGCTCCCCCAGCCTTGCCCGGTTTGCGGCGGAAAGCCGTTCTTTCGCAGCCTTCACATGGCTGATGCCGTCGTCGGAAAGCTTGGATGAGCAGAGCGGGCATGAAGAAAGCCCCGGACGGAGTTTTGTGAGCGAATCGTTCAGTTCTGCAGTCTCCCTCTCAAGCGATTTTCGTTCGGAATCCAGCGCCAGCGCCGATTGCTCGGCATCCTTCTGGAGGGAAACGAGCGCCTCCCCGCTTGCGTCGCCGATGAGTGATTTCCGCTCTTCTTGTGCGGAGGCCAGTTTTGTTTTTGAGTCCAGGGACTGTTTCAAGCGCGCCTCCAGCACGCCGCTCTCCTTTGACAGCGAAGAATGCCGCGTTTCCGATGTTTTCTGCAGCCCTGCGAGCATTGAACGCTCTTCGAGGAGCGCCCTCATCCGGTCATTGATGGACGCCTCGCTCGCCGAATCCATGCTTTTGCCCTCAAGGGCGCGCGAAAGGGTTTCGAACTGCGCCTGCAGCCGGATGGCATCTTTCGAGAGCGCGTCATGATTCTCGCGGACTTTCCTCATCCCCTCGTATGATACGAGTGCGGCCGCCGCTTCGCGCGAATGCCTCTCCAGGGCTTCCTGGGTTGTTTTCTGCGACGCTTCGGCCGCCTCCTTCTCCCCGAGGCGCCGCTTCTCTTCCTCTTCTAGGGCGCGCAGCTTCTCACGGCTGAACTGCCCCTCGATGGCCTGCCTTTTGCCGCGGATGCGGTTAATCACGGTTATCGCGTTTGCGCGCGCTGATTCGAACCTGTCCAGTCCGAGCAGGGCGTCCATCTCTTCCTTTCGCCGTCTTGGGTCCAGGGTGAGGAAATAGTCGATGCTGTTCTGCTCCGAATACACGGCGCGGGTGAAAAGGCCGTAATCCATCCCGGTAAGGGACGCCACATAGGATGCGACGGCCACCGGGCCGTGCTCGACCAGCGTCCCGTTGCGGAAAATCTCGGCGAGGGTGCTGACGCCCTTCTTGGAGCGCTCAATGGCGCGCTCGATGCGGTATGTCGCGCCGTCCCATTCGAATTCGAGGACGACGCCCGCTTTCGGCTCGTTTAGGCGGATGATGTTCTCCAGCTTGAGCTTCCGCCGCTCGAGTGCCGGGAAGGTGCCGAAGAACGAGAATGAGATTGCCTCCATCACGCTGGACTTGCCCGCCCCCATGATTCCGACGAGCAGGTTCGTGCCCTCGCGGAACTCGAAGAATGTGTCGGCATGCGAGCGCCAGCACACCAAGCGGACGGATTTTATCATCGCTGAATTGGTTGCATGGAACAGGTTATAATCCGCGACGGGTTTCCCGCGCGTGGCGCTCCGCGGACCGGATTGCCCTGGCCCGGCTGGGTGGGTTCAGGCTTCTTTGCGCCGGATGACCGAGCGGATGAAGAGGAGAATCAGGATGATGAAACCCCCGTAATCGAAAACCGGGATGAGGAAACAGCAGTATATGAAAAGGCCGCCGGCACCGAGTATCGTGGCCAGCATCTCGCCGGAGTTGTGCATCGCATGGAACAGCGCTGCGATAGGCACGCCCAATAGGAACGTGAGGCCCGGTGCCTTGAACTTCCGCTCGATTGCGAACCCTATCGCCGCTCCCGTGATGGCGGTATAGAAGCCGTGGTTTGCCGAAAAGAAGATTGAGCGCATGAGGAACAGCACGAACCAGCCCGTGATATCGGAGCCCATCGGGTTTCCTAAGAGATATATCCAGTTCTCGATGAATGAGAAGCCCATGCCTATCGTGAACCCGAATACGATGCCGTCTTCCACGGAGTCGAATTCGTGGTGTTCGGACAGGAGCGTCAGGCCCGAACCCTTGTAGGCCTCTTCGGCTATCGGGGCAATCATGAACGAGCCCAGGAAGCCCAGGCCGAGCGCTGCAAACAGCAGGCCGGCGACGGTGTTGAGGCCGATTGCCATCAGGGCTGAAAGCATGCCGAAAAGGAACAGCGTGAGAAGGATGCGCAGCGGCTCGCGCTCGCGGTAATCCGCATACCACCAGACCGCGCACCAAAGAAGCGGGACAATCAGCGCCATGAGCCCGGAGAACGTGAATGCTATCAGGGCTGGGGGGGATTTCCATACTGCTGCCGCGATTGCCATGTATATCAGGATGATTATTATCCCGAGAAGCTCGAAGGCCCAGAAGTACGGGGACAGCAGGAAGGCGTGGAATTTCTGCAGCAGTGTCTTTCCGAACGTGAATGGCGAGAGCAGGGTGCCAAGCGAGTATTCTCCCGTGGCGGACGTCTTGTGGCTGGTCCGCAGCGCGGTGGCAAGGACGACAAGCGAAACGGGAAGGAGCACGAACAGGTATGACAAGACGACGATGGCGCCCATGATGAAGGAAAAGTCCATGAAGTCCGATTCGTAGGATTTCCAGTCTGCGCCCACCAGCACCGGACCCGCGGCATATTCAGTCTCGTCCCTCGTGAGGACCGCAAATACCTTGTATTGCGCCCCTGGCAGGTAGTCATAAGGCAGGGAGACCGAGCAGTTCAGTACGCTTGCACCGACGTATTCCTCCTGGGCCTCGAAATCCTCGAAGCAGTCGATGGAATCCAGCTGCCTGCCATCCTGATACACATCCATGAAGAGCAGGTCGGTATCGCGAATGGGCGGGGTTTCCACCGTCACATCCAGATGGTATGGCGAATCATCGGGTTCGACGAGCGCGTCCTGCTGGGGAAGCGACAGCCCCTCCATGTGCGGCATGCCCAGGTTGTCCTTATCGGCGCTGTCATCGTGAATCAGCTCCGGCAGGAAGAGGGTCGCCATGCTGAACAGGATGCCCAGAAGGGCAGCAAACATCAGCAAGGCGATAAAGACGCGGTTGAGGAACTTCAGCATCGGCCTGACTAATGGCACGCTGGCAATAAAAAAATGGCGGTCGGGTGCGAGGTCAGGAATCGGGATGGATTGACTTATTCCCATCCATTCTATGCCTGCTTGTAAAGTTCGCAGAGCTTCCGGATTTCCCGGAGTTTCCCATGGGCGGTCTCCAGGCGGGACATCGCCTTGACAAACGAGTTGCCGGCGTATGCCTTGCCCGCATAGAGGCGCCTGAGATGGCCCGCGTATGCGGCGTTTATGCGTTCCCGCATGCGGATTTCGTTCTGCCTCATCGATACGATGTTCGCATCGGATATCGACGGGAAGTCTGCCTTCAGCAGCCGGAGGTCCTCCTTCAGGCGCATATGCATGTCGCCTATTTCGGAAAGGGCCCCGCCCGAAACCGGCACCCCGCGGGATGCGGTTGAGTTGGCGATATAACCGGTGGCGGCCGCCAGGTCGGCCAACTGCTCGAGCGAATTCGACATGCGGACCAGCAGGACGGTTCGGGAGGCCTCCTTCTGGCTTAGCTTCCTTTGGGAGAGCTGGAGAATCGCCTTTTCGATGCGCTCATCCAGGTAATCATTGAGGGCTTCGCGTTTCAGCAGCCGCTGGAAAGCGGTTTTGGTCGGAGAGGGAAACAGCGAGGCCGATTCGTCAAGGGCGGATTCGGTCTTCGAAAGCAGATTCTTCAGCTCCTCTTCTATCCTGGAAAATGCCGCATCATTCTCGCTTGGAAGCTCCTCGTCAAGGGCTTCGGTCTGGAAGAGGATTTCCTCTTCTTTCCCGGGAACCAGATGCTCCACCAGTCTCGTGAACGGGCCAAGGACGAGGAGGAACAGGCACGTCGTGATTATGTTGAAAAGCGTGTGGGCGTTTGCCGCCTGCTGGGCGCTTGAACCCCCGAAATCCAGGATAAGCTGGGTAAAGGGGTGGAGGAATGGCAGGATTATCAGCACGCCTCCGATGTTGAATAGCATCTGCGCGGCTGCGGCGCGCCTGGAGAAAAGGCCTAGGTTTAATGAGGCGAGAAGCGGGGTGAGGGTGCCGATGTTGGAGCCCAGGATGAGAGGGATGGCCTGCCCGATTGCCAGGACCCCGCTTCCGGAAAGGACGACTACCAGCCCGGTGAAGACCGAACTCGACTGGAACACGTTTGTCAAAACGAAGCCGATTAGTATGGCAAGGGGAACGCTGTCGAGGGTCGACAGGTAAGACATCACGTTCGGGTCGTCTTTCAGCGGTGCGGCGGCGTCCGACACCATGCTTATGCCGAAGAACACCAGGCCGAAGAAGAAAAGCGGCTTGCCCAGGAATGCGAAGCGGCCTCCGAATATGCCAAGAAGGAATCCAAGGGGTATGAAGACCGGGCCAAGCGCAGTGAATTTTATCGCGACAAGCTGCGCCGTCAGGGTGGTTCCTATGCCGGCCCCCAGGATGACGCCGAGGCTCTGGGTGAAAGACATGAGGCCAGAATCGACAAGACCCAGCGTTATCACCGTTACCGCGGTGCTGGATTGCGCGATTGCCGTCACAACACACCCCAGAAGGACGGCCCTCGGGGTGCTTTTAGTGGCCTTTTTCAAAAACGCGCGGAAGTTCTCCCCCGCGACCTTCTGGATTTCCCTGCTGAACTGCTCCATCCCGTAGAGGAACAGTATGAGGCCTGATGCGGCCGCCAGCATTATGCTCCAGTCAAGCATTTTTCCACCATGTTGGTCTTGGCATATGTGGTTAAAAAAGTCCCATGGGAAGTTTATATGGATGATGACCACGGTGATCACTGAGCGGTTTCCCTAAGCTTGCGCCCGTTTTGCGCGTCCGCGCATGACGGTGCCAGGGAGCAATCCCGGCCACGGAGATTAGCGATGAAGATTGACGTGCGGTCTGACAACACAATTAAACACTAACATATACATTTAAAAATTATTTGCGCAGGGTATATGCCATGGCATGGAGAGAAAGGCAACCACGGGTCCCGAAAGTTAAATCACCATATTGGAACAAGGATACACCAAAACAGCGAATACCGGAAGTGGATGCAGACTATTTGATTATTCATCCAAGCCCCCAGAACAAAGTTGTATTGTGCGAGGGCAGGCTAAGAAAGATATATGACGCCGTCGGCGCAAAATCAGGAAAAAAATGCGGCGTCTCTGCTGTTGTGCAGTTTTCAGCAGGTGCAGGTTACGGCATCCTCATGGAAGACCATGCAGCGATTTGGAAGGAAACGGATGCCTTGGACTGGTTTAAGAGTGATGTTAAAAAAGCGGCCGGGGAGGATGCAGCGATACGTGCATTTGTCGCATCTCACCCGGAAATGAGACTAACTATTTGAATGGAACGGATTGGTGCAAACACCAGCTAAACGAGCGCAATCCATCGTAAACCCCCGTCAACGTGCGGTCTGACAAATTATTGACCCGGGATTTCACAGTGGGAATCCAGGTCAATTGAAATTCGGGTCCTTGCCTTCGTTCGCGCTCAGGCAGTCTTCCCTGCAGATTTTATATCCGTCGGTGCAGGAATTCGTGCACTCGACCCAGGCAGTATCAACCGGATGGACTATCATGCCGTTTGACTCGTAGGGCTCAAGCACCTTCTTGTTCAGGTCGCAGTTCAGTTTGCATGTTGACTCGGTCTTTTCGCACTGCTCCAGGCATTTCTTGGAAGCCCCCCGGGTTTTGAAATCCGCGATTATCTCTTCTAAGGAGCGGCCCGTCTGGTCTCCTGCGACCTTGGCGATGCAGCCGTATTTCTGCACCGGGTCCTTAAGGACATCGCACGGGCTCATCAGCTGCCGCTTGCTGGCGTAGTCAGAAACGCATGCGGAGGGGTCGGGCGCCTGAAGGCAGTAGTTCGGGTCGTTTTTCCCGTCCGCGAATGTGTAATAGCACTCTTTGACCTCCGTCGGCTCTTTGAGGCCGTTGCATTGCTTGATGTCGCCTTTTTCGAGGGCTTTCAGGCCTGCGGAATAGCCTGCATGCTCCACGCATCCGCTGAGGAGAACAATGCATGCGGATATTGCCATAAGAACTGCGGGGTTGCCTGCTTCCATGGGTAGTAATGAAAAAGCAAGAAATATATGCCCATCACCGCCCTGGAGCAATGCACCAGGCAGTGGACACCGGACAATGCACGGCTCGACCGGCTTAACAGCGCCCTAGACAGACACCGAGGGACGCGGCACCAGGACCTTCTCGTAAAAGACGGCCATCATAATCCATACGGCAACAAGCGCGATTGCCATCGGGATTCCGACGGAGATTATTTCGCCGAACATCACAGCCATATCCGCCGGGCTGACCAT